>NZ_JBFRUJ010000068.1:0-6422 GCF_041474575.1 Vibrio sp. 10N.222.51.C5 | reverse complement strand
TCACAATAATTCATCAATCTCAATTAGATCACATTTTTACTTTAATTGGTATAAAGACACCGAGCCCCTGCACTTCATGCTATTCCGGCACATATCAGAAAGCCTAGTCTGACGACTAGGCTTTCGTCGTTTCCTGCGTATGTGTTTTGGGTTTTAGTAGTAGATCCTTATCGCTAGCTATGAAGTACTTCTCTATATATCGGGAGGTGCTGCTTGGGAATATAGGTGGTCACTTCTAACTCTTAAGCTAAATAGAGCAGAGCACTAATCTGATTGTTTTACTATGTGAAATTCTCTATCGCGTACGAACCTCGCCGTAAGGAGTGACGAACGTTATTGCTTGAATACGTAAAGGGTAATTGTCGATTATGTTCGTATTGGTACTCGTTTAGCTGCTATCTAAACCATACCTGATACACGTATCTGGAACCCTGAGACTGACTAAGGAAAAGGTAGGATGCTTAACACTTCAAGCTATCACACTCACTATGCATAAATAGAGATGTTGATTCGAAAGACCATCAAACAAACCTAAATAGCTATCTCGTAGATACAAAAACGCCTAGCGTTTGCTAGGCGTTGATAAATAGTGTCTCTAATACATCGACTACAGTATTTGCTTAAGCACCCTATCGGCTTTCACACGAGTGATCTTACGAATCAACTTCTGAACTTCCATCGGGTAGCTCTCTACCTTGTCTAACTGCTTATAAGTACAGATAAGCTGAGTGTGTTGAAGGATGTTATCCACTTCAGCCTGAAACTTGTATGTTAGGTGATGGTAGTTATCTTGGATAAAGATACCGTTCTCTAGATCCAACTTCCATGCGCGTGGATTTAGATTATTACCTGTTAGTAGCATGTAGCGCTTATCTACCCAAATGCCCTTTAGGTGGAAGCTATTGGAATCGTGTTGCCAAAGTCGAATTGATAGATTACGGCTAGCAATATGAGCTTCATTCGCTTTAGCGAAACGGCGTAAGTTCAGTTCGTAAAGGTATGGCAAACCACCAATCGTTTTAAACTCTTCTTCTGGTGAGATAAAGAAATCATTCGCTGTCTTATCACCAACAACAATGCTGACCTTTACGCCACGCTTAAGTGCTTTCTTCACTTCTTTAGCTAGGCTAGGTGGGAAGTTGAAGTAAGGTGTGCAGATGAAGATTTCATCTTTAGCTTGAGCGACGAGTTGGTTGATTCCCTGATTCAGACGGTTACGTCTTTTACCGATACCAACCAATGGTGTTACAGCCACTTGCTCTGCTGAAACCTCTTGCCCTTCGAATTGATACTGAGACCTTGCCAATGATGCTCGAAACTGACGAATCGCTGGTTTCAGTTCTTTGGTCGCAGGCTTGTTCTTATCAGCCAGGTCATAAACAGCGCTGTCCGCAACCATCTGTTCGTGTACGTAGGCAAACATTGAGTCAGCAAGAGCTGCATTGTTTAAAACATGGTAACGATCAAAGCGATAGCGGTCATGGTAATTCAGATAGATATTGTTAAGGCTTGCACCGCTGTATATCACGCTATCATCGACGATAAAGCCTTTTAAGTGCAATACGCCAAAGACTTCTTTGCCGCGAACGGGAATGCCATAGACAGGCACAGAATGTTGATATTTCTCTGCGAACTCTTTATACATGGCTGCATTGCCTTCAGAAGACTCTGCGCCAATCAATCCACGCTGCGCCCGGTGCCAATCGACACAAACGCTCACGTCTAATTCTGGATTCTTTTGCTTTGCTTCATATAAGGCAGTTAGGATCTCACGGCCAGCCTCATCATCTTCAAGATACAAAGCGACTAAACTAATACGAGTCGTTGCGCGAGATATTTCATCAAGTAGGCGAGTTCGAAACTCTTGCGCTGATAGTAGTACTTCAAACTTGTCAGGATTCTGCGCTATGGTTGGCAACTGTATGAATGGATTCCTACTGGCAATCATATTGACTGTTTTACCTTAAAAATATGCAAAATTGCGAACCTTTAATTTTACCAAAGGGATAGCACCAAATACTAGATAATCGAGGCATTCTCTAACAATTTTGCTGATAATGCATAGGAATGAGATCTTTTCCGCTATTCGAATAGCGCTCGTATAAAACTCTTAAACCATTTGGTAGATCTTTAGGGTCTACTTGTACGAATTTGTGTCGCGCGTAAAAATTGATGAGATGAGCGTACGCAAAGCAGTAATCATCTTCCGTAAGCGTATGTTGCGCACAATAATCCATAAGCTGGGAGCCTAATTGCTGACCACGATGTTGTTTTGATATCGCCATACCGGTAAGTAAGCGATTATTTTCTATTGTACGAAAACGCACGACACCGCACAGTTCGTTATTCAGCAATAACGAATAGATCAGTTCACTCTTATTCGCTTTTCCCGTTGGGTAATGTTCTTTATAGAAACGTTTAACTAGGGGAACCTTTACTGGGTCTAATTGAGTAATGATGACATTGTTCATTCAGTCACTGCGCCATTGGTTTATCTGCTGTAGAATGACCGCAGTGTAAGTTAATTGAATATCGCCATGCAATTCCATCTCAATGCTAGTTTAAAAAATGTTCATACTTTTTCCATCGATCAGACGTGTGATGCGTTGGTTGAAGTCACCACTACCGAAGAACTTATTTCGCTTTACAAAGACCCTAAATGGTCAGCTTTGCCTAAGTTAATACTGGGTAAGGGCAGTAATATGCTTTTTACTGAGCACTTCGCTGGCCTGGTCATCGTGAATAAATTAGCCGGGATTGAGCTGGCCGAGACGGACAGTCATCACCTACTGCATGTGAGTGGTGGCGAGGATTGGCCAAGCTTGGTTGAGTGGAGTGTGGATAAAGAGCTGGGTGGTCTAGAAAACCTAGCAATGATACCCGGCTGTTCCGGCTCTGCTCCGATTCAGAATATTGGTGCGTATGGTGTTGAGCTACAAGACGTATGCGAGTATGTCGATATCCTGTGTCTGGATACTTATACAGTTAAGCGATTAAGCAAAGAAGAGTGTCTCTTTGGTTACCGAGATTCTATTTTCAAACACGCTCTCTACGATAAAGCGATTGTTGTTGCGATTGGTTTAACGTTGCCGAAAGAGTGGGAGCCATGCAATCACTATGGCCCGTTAAAAAGCCTAGCAGCCGATACGCTCTCCCCTCGCACTATATTTGATGAAGTGTGTGCTATCCGTTCAAGTAAGCTGCCAGACCCTAGAGTACAAGGGAATGCGGGTAGCTTCTTCAAAAACCCTGTGATCACCAAAGATCATTTTGATCGCTTGTTAGCTCTATATCCAAATATGGTTGGTTATGAGAGTAATGACATGATCAAAGTTGCTGCTGGCTGGCTGATTGATCAATGCCAGTTCAAGGGTGTGACAGAAGGTGGCGCTCAGGTTCACCCCAACCAAGCATTGGTTATTATCAATTATGATGAGGCTTCTGCTGTGGATATCCTTAAGCTTGCAGAGCGAGTGCGCCAGTCCGTTTTGAATAAATTCGATATTCGATTGGAACATGAA
Organism: Vibrio sp. 10N.222.51.C5; assembly: GCF_041474575.1. NCBI lineage: Bacteria > Pseudomonadati > Pseudomonadota > Gammaproteobacteria > Vibrionales > Vibrionaceae > Vibrio > Vibrio sp. 10N.222.51.C5. The sequence goes on along the minus strand of NZ_JBFRUJ010000068.1, from coordinate 2,901 downwards.
GTGCGCTTTATGGGACGAGACTGCGAGACAAACCTGGATAAGGCTTTGGAGTCATTGGCATGAGAGAGCACAGCACCAAGCTTGCACTATTGAGATGTCTTGCTGACGGTGAGTTTCATTCAGGTGAAGACCTAGGTGAAATGATTGGCGTATCACGAGCGGCTATCAGTAAGCACATTAAAGGTATTCAAGAGTGGGGTTTAGATATCTACCGAATACAAGGCAAGGGTTACAAACTAGCCAGTCGTTTGGATATGCTTGACCAAGACAAATTGTCTGCAGTTAGTCGCGATGCTTCTCTTGAACTCATTCCCATCATAGGTTCTACAAACCAACACCTATTAGAGCGCACTAACACCCTCGAATCGGGTTCTGTCTGTATTGCTGAATATCAAGCTGCGGGTCGTGGACGCCGTGGACGAGAGTGGGTATCACCATTTGGTGCAAACCTCTATCTTTCAATGTATTGGAGACTCGACGCGGGGATGGCTGCCGCAATGGGCTTAAGCCTTGTGGTTGGTGTAGCTGTTGTTGAAGCTTTGGAAGAGATGGGCGTAGAAGGTGTAAAGCTTAAATGGCCGAACGACCTTTACCACAATGACAAGAAGCTTGCAGGTATCTTGGTCGAGCTGTCAGGACAGTCTGGTGGCGCTGCGCATATTGTGATTGGTTTAGGGCTAAACCTATCCATGGATCCAACAACATCAGGTATTGGCCAGCCATGGACTTCCCTTAAAGAAGTGTGTGATGGGAAGGTGCCAGACCGTAACCAGTTAGCGCAGGCTCTGATCAATGCTTGGGATAAGTCACTTGTCGACTACGAGTTGAAAGGAATGTCCAATTTTTTAGAGCGTTGGAACCGCTTGGATAATTTCTTAGGTCGCAATGTTAGATTGATCATTGGACCTAGAGAAATTGAAGGTGTTGTTCAAGGCATCGATGAACAAGGTGCTGTATTGCTCAAAACTGAGAATGGTGTCGAGAGCTATATTGGTGGCGAGATATCGCTAAGAAAAGGCGACTAAGGCGTTACTATTTTCTTAGTAACACTTCTTCAACCATATGATCTGCGCCTTTACGTAGAATCAGGTGAGCCCTTTCTCTTGTCGGAAGGATATTTTGTTCAAGGTTCAAGCCATTAATTGAACTCCAGATACCTTCTGCTTTGTCCAATGCGGCTTGGTTCGATAATTTAGTGTAATGACTAAAGTAAGAGCCAGGCTTAGTAAACGCGCCATCGCGGAATTTCATAAAGCGATTGACGTACCATTCTTTGATTTGTTGGCTATCAGCGTCAACATAGAGTGAGAAATCAAGGAAGTCTGAAATAAACACGCGATGTGGCTCGTGTGGATAATTCATTCCGGTTTGTAAAACATTAAGCCCTTCAATAATAAGCACATCTGGTAGGTCGACGCACTTAACGTCATCAGTAATATTGTACGTAAGATGCGAGTAAACAGGGGCTGTGACATTTCTCTTGCAAGCTTTTACATCCGAAACAAAGTTCACTAAACGCTTGATATCGTAAGATTCAGGAAAGCCCTTTTTGCTCATCAACCCTTTCTCTTCTAACACCTCGTTTGGATATAAAAAGCCATCGGTTGTCACTAGTTCAACTTTTGGGTGGTTTTCCCAGCGAGAGAGTAGGGCTTTAAGCAGACGCGCAGTGGTACTTTTGCCAACAGCTACGCTACCCGCAATACCGATGATAAAAGGTGGCGCTTTCTCTTTCTTATCTAGAAATTGGTGGAGTACCGAGTTTCTATTCTGTCTGGCTGCCACATAGAGGTTCAATAGACGAGATAGCGGTAGATAGATCTCTACTGCCTCTTCCATTGTGAGCTTTTCATTGATGCCTTGAAGCTCTTTTAAGTCGCTCTCAGAAAGTGTCATCGGAACTAAATTCCTTAGCTCAGACCAACGTTCGCGGTCAAATGACATAAATGGGCTCATACAAAACTCTATAGTGGATAACAAAACAAGTGCATGGAAAATACATCAAGCGATAGATAAATAAAATATCTTCCTGTGCTAGATGCGTGTTAAAGATGGAAACCTTGAGCTAAATTGGCGTATGTAGGAGTTTGGTAAGAGAATTTTGCACTTTTTTTCAATTTACTATTGCAAGGTGGAAAATCATTCAATAAAATGCGCCCCACTTGTGCCGACTTAGCTCAGTAGGTAGAGCAACTGACTTGTAATCAGTAGGTCACCAGTTCGATTCCGGTAGTCGGCACCACTTTCTCCCTTCCTCTAAGGCAAGCGAGAGAAAGCTCAAAATTTGGAGAGGTTCCCGAGTGGCCAAAGGGAGCAGACTGTAAATCTGTTGGCACTGCCTTCGATGGTTCGAATCCGTCCCTCTCCACCATATTCTAAAGGTTAAATAGCTCAAACAGAGTTACGTGTTGCGTGCATCGTATAATGGCTATTACCTCAGCCTTCCAAGCTGATGATGCGGGTTCGATTCCCGCTGCACGCTCCAACTCATTTTGTGTGCTGATATAGCTCAGTCGGTAGAGCGCACCCTTGGTAAGGGTGAGGTCCCCAGTTCGACTCTGGGTATTAGCACCAGTCTAAAGCTTCTTCTCCTTTAATAAAGAAAACCATTTTTTTGGTTGCGTGGTCTTATTTTAAGCCACCTAATCCGTACCTAGAGGGACACCCCATGTCTAAAGAAAAATTTGAACGTACGAAACCGCACGTAAACGTTGGTACTATCGGCCACGTTGACCACGGTAAAACAACTCTAACTGCTGCTATCTGTACTACACTTGCAAAAGTGTACGGCGGTGTTGCTAAAGATTTCGCATCTATCGATAACGCTCCAGAAGAGCGTGAGCGCGGTATCACAATCGCAACTTCTCACGTTGAGTACGATACTCCAGCACGTCACTACGC
>NZ_JBFRUJ010000067.1:0-536 GCF_041474575.1 Vibrio sp. 10N.222.51.C5 | reverse complement strand
TCTCGTACACAAATTGCAAAATCTCTCAAAGTCAGTCGAACCAGTGTCAATAAATGGGTTCGGATTTTTTTTGAAGAAGGCCTAGAAGGACTTCAAGAAAAACCTCGGACTGGTAGGCCTGCATACCTCACCGATGAGCAGCGGGCTCAACTCAGTGCCTTCATAAAAAAAGAAGCTGAATCACCTTCTGGTGGCCGCCTTGTTGGAAGCGATATACATGACTACATCGTTAAACACTTTGACAAGCACTACCACCCTAATTCCATCTATTATCTCCTCGACCACATGGGTTTTTCTTGGATAACTTCTCGTTCCAAACACCCTAAACAATCACAGCAAATACAAGACGATTTTAAAAAAATTCCAAATCGAAACGATCCTTAAGATCCCCGGCCATATTGGGCTAGAGAGTGTTGATGTCTGGTTTCAAGACGAAGCTAGGTTTGGTCAGCAGAACACAACAACACGTCTTTGGGCTACTCGTGGAACGAGACCTCGCGTAGTAAAACAGCAGCAATTTGAATACGCTTATTTGT
>NZ_JBFRUJ010000066.1:0-48577 GCF_041474575.1 Vibrio sp. 10N.222.51.C5 | reverse complement strand
TGTCAATCCCATTTTAAAATGTCCTCATTTGTCCCAAATAGAAATGTCCCCTTGTTAGGTCTTTCGACTGGAAGCTTTGAATGGTTCGGTGAGGACAGGGTTGATGGCTCGAGGGGCTGTTTGAAGGGCTCTTTGTTGTGCACGGCGCTTGGGGGCTTTCTTGCTGCGGGTTCGTTGCTGTTGTTGTTCGAATTCTTCTTGTTGTTGCTGAGCAAATTTTAAAACTTGGCCGAGGCGTTTGTTGTCGACGATTTGGGTTTGTTGAACGTGCTCGAGTTTGTCGAAGGTTTTGAATTCGAGTTTTCGATGCCCGTATTGGATGGCGATTTCACCGTTTGGGTAGTCGAGTATCTTGACGTTTTCGTACGTTAATCGGCTGTTTTCTTCAGTAGGTTCAATGAGATAAATCACTTTATCGTATTGAAATGTAAGTGACTTAGAGAGCTTACGAGTTTCTTGCCAACTGAAAATATCGTCGAGTTCTTGCTTGGACTCTCGAACCGGACGATGCATGTCTTTTGGGTATTGAGCGGGCTTAGCAAAGCGATGGTTAAAATCGGCGATGAAGTAGGGAAGCCAGGCGTTGGCTTGTTCGATGGTGTCGATACCTTGTAAGCGCATCTCTTTAACCAGTCGGTCTTGCAGCGTGAGGTTGGCTCGCTCAACGCGGCCTTTGGCTTGGGAGCTGTTGGCACAGATGAGTTCTATCGCCAGTTCTTTCAACACGCGCCCGTATTGAGTTTGGCCAACTTGTTTGTGTTTCTCCTGATTCACTCGAAAAATAGAGTGCTTGTCACTGTAAAATGCGATGGGCTTGCCGTGCTCATTGAGGTATTCACGCGTGGTCATCATGTAGTCAAACGCGGATTCTGTCTCGCTGAATCTTAGGTTCATCAGACGGCCAGTCGCATCATCAATGAACACCAATAGGCAGCATTTGTCGCTGCGGCCCTCAAACCAGTCATGATGTGAGCCATCTATCTGAATCAATTCTCCAAGACAGTCTCGACGGTAACGAGGCTGATAGACCCGAGGTTTGCGTTGTGAATGTGGAAGCCACAGTCCGTCGGCGATCATCCATTGACGGAGTGTTTCTTTAGAGACGGATAGATTGTGTCGTTCAGTCAGTTTTTCCAGAGCGAACGTTGGTGAGAAGTCAGAGTAATGCTCACGGATAAGTTTCAGTATTTCAATTCTGAAATGTTCTGAGTAGCGTCGATTACTTGGGCGTCCACGCGCTGCGTGTGTAAGACTTTGCGCGCCAAGAGAGACAAGTTGGTTTACCAAACGTCGGATATGACGCGCAGACAGGTTCAAAATGATAGCAGCGTCAACTTGGCGTAGTCGTTTTTCACGTACGTCAGTAAGTACCTTGAATCGATGAATATCTTTTTCACTCATAGTAATAAGCATCCGGATAACTCCTAAGCAGACCAATATAGGTAAGCTTAGGAGGACATTTTAAAATGGCTTAAACCGGACATTACTAAATTGCTCTAACAAATTAACTGCGTATTATGTACGTTATGTTAAATGGTGTTTGGTATTTATAAGGCAGGTATCTTTGTGCGATGCCCTGCCTTTGTATTGTGCCGATATTCTCTAATTTATACTGTGTATTTAACCATACTGGCTATTTACCATAAAATACCTAATAACCAGTGATAATAATCTTCGATTTTAACCCTGGTATTAGTTAGAGATTAACCGCCAGCAAATTTAACTTTGTAGCCTTTCTTTTCAAGGTGCGCTTTGATCTTGTCGCGCGCGTCACCTTGAATTTCGATGTTGCCATCTTTTACTGAGCCACCGCAGCCGCAAACTTTCTTGAGTTCTGCTGCCATTAGTTTTAATGGTGCGTCATCTAGGTCTAAGCCAGTTACGACAGAAACGCCTTTGCCTTTACGGCCTTTGGTTTCTTTTTGGATTCGAACGATACCATCGCCTTTAGGACGTTGGACTTTCTCTTCTTCAGGCTTAATGCGACCTGTTTCTGTTGAATATACTAGGCTCATAATTTACTTCTTTTGTTGCTCTGCTTTTTGTTTTGCGAGTAAGTAAGCTTCTATATGGCGTTGGATTGCAACCTTGCCGCCTTTGATTAAGCGACCGTTAAACATGCAATACCACGCATTAGGCTCACCGGTGTCATTCTTGATTTGGTAGCCGTTGAAGTTTTCAGTCGAGCCACCAGTTCCTCTCGACTTATTTAATGACATGAATTCTTTTGGATCAATAATAGATGCGGTATCAATCCACCAATCAATACTCTTTTTCACGGCAGCTAGGTTGCCCTGAATAACGTTGTTTTTTAACTTAGCACGCCAAACTGTGTTGTTAGCATCTATCGATTGAAGATGGACGCTTCGGTAAATTGAATTAGCCATATCTATTAATCATCTTTCTGTTTTCACTGCATTAATCATAAGTATACTAATAATGATATCAAGCATAATATGGTAAAAACACCTGTCGAGGTATGGTAATTTGAGAAAAAAAGTCCCTATTTTAACTGACTCTGTGATAATTAATTCATTTGTTGAAAAATTAAACAGCAACGCGACAATAGAAATTATAGATGAGTTGACAGGATTTCAATACTCTCGCAATTCACTGTTGGGCATTTACAGTGATTGGAATCGCTATCATGCGTTCTGTACCAAACATCGTATTAACACACTTCCCGCATCTATAACCGCTGTTCGTCGTTTTCTTGAAACGGAGTCTAACGATAGAAAATACGCATCGCTAAAACGTTACACTGCAACGCTTAGCATGTTACATACTGTGTTGAGCTTTGCTAACCCGATCAAGCACAGGCAAGTTCGCTTTACCCTACTCCACTTACAATCTCAAATGGCCGGTGACGCTAAACAAACCAATGCTATGACATCTGTGCATCTCACTGATTTGAATACGTTACTCTCCCATGAGAAAGCAAACCTGAAAGAGATCAGAGACATTGCTATTTATAACGTGATGTTCGAGTGTGCTTTAAAGCGCTCAGAGCTTAAGTTGTTATCGATGAGTGATGTTGAGTACGTTGAAGATCATTACCAAGTAACAGTCAAAGATTCGGCTTATCAGTTGTCACAAATAGCCAGTGTTGCACTTCAACGTTGGCTTTCGTTTACTGGTATACAAGATGACTTGCCAGTATTTCGTGCGATAGACAAGCATGAGAATATTGGTTTGCAGCCTTTAGATGATTCGTCCATCTATAGGATATTGAGAAGAGCTAGCGACTTACTTCAACTGCCAGAAAATCACCATTTCTCTGGAAATTCGATTCGTGTTGGTGCTGCACAAGAGTTGTCGAAACAAGGTCTTAAGGTGAGAGAGATTCAGGACTTTGGTCGTTGGCTTAGCCCGGCAATGCCAGCTCAATATGTCGGTTTCACGGGAACGGCTGATAGTGAGAAGATGAAGTTTAAGGCGTTAATACCTTGGCAATGACGGGTCGCAGATTACTTGGATATTACTATTTTGATATAAGTTATGGTTAAAACGATATTTGTAAAAACGGTTAGCGTTAAAAACAAAAAGCGCCTTGGCGAAAGCTCAAGGCACTTGTTGGTTCAGCTCTAAGTGAACGAAAACGAGTTAGAAACCTAAGAAAGGCTTGTTCTCACGCAGTTTTCTAAGAACTGGCTGAATTTGTGGCCGTCATGCTCAACCATTTTAGGGAACATGGAGATTGGCGTCATACCTGGGAAGGTGTTGACTTCGTTCAGGTAGATTTCGTTGTCTTGCGTTAAAAAGAAGTCGATACGAGACAAGTGACGAAGCTTCATCTGGGTGAAGACTTTTCGTGCGCTGTCTGCAATCAATTCACGCTGTTCGTCAGTTAAATTACTTGCTTCAACTTCAGTGATCGAGTGGCTGTCTGCACTGTACTTCTCTTCGTAAGAGTAAAATGCGCCATTCGGTGCAATCACCTCACCCGGCTTGCTGATGTGTAGCTCGCCATCGATTTCATAAGCAGCAATTTCTAGCTCTCTAGGCACCACTGATTTCTCAACCAATACTTGGTTCGAGAAAGTGAACGCCTTGTTGATAGCCTCGCTTAAATCTTCTACTTGGTTAACTTGGTAACAACCTACAGAAGAACCTTGACGAGCCGCTTTTACAAACACTTTACCCCACTTTTCAAATGCTTGAGTTGCTTGTGAGTGAGCTTGATCATTGTTGTCTGATAAGAACAGGTACGGCGTGTTTGGAATACCAAGTGCGTCGTACCAAAGCTTTGACGTGATTTTGTTAAAGCTGTTGTTGCTTGCTTCTGGACCACAACCTAGGTATGGAATTTTAGCCATTTCAAACAGTGATTGAATGTCACCTGTTTCACCTGGGAAACCGTGTATGCAAGGCACAATGAAATCGACTTTAGATGCTAAATTGTCACCGCGTAAGGTTTGGTCGTTAATATCAAGATAAACCAATTCACCTGAATCAAGACACCAGCCTTCGTTCTTAATTTCAACTCTTACAACGTTAAAATCTGCAACGCTATTAAGTTGTTCAAAAAGGTAATTGGCTGAAACTAAAGATACTTCATGCTCTGAAGATCCACCGCCGCAAAGTAGAAGGATGTTTGTGGTGTTCATGGGTAAATTCGGTCCTTGAAACTAGGAGTACTGACTTCAATGATAAACAAAAGTCGAGATAGGTACAGTGTTTTGATTGTTAAAATTGCGTTCGAAAGATCGAGCGATTAACTATTAAACAAAACAGCGAGTCTTAAAACAAAAGAAGGAGCATTTGCCCCTTCTTTATGAATCAAAACTTAGTTCAACTTGTTAAGCGTTGGGTATTCAGAGTTCTTGATGTCATCAATGCTCTTAACGAACGGCTTCAAGTTTTGGAAAGTGTTCGGCAGTGTTGAGATTGCCTTTTTAGCTTCTAAGCGTGTTGCGTAGTCACCATAAAGTACCGTGAACCACTTAGTGCCGTTAACCATTTTGTAGTTTTCCCAAACTGGTTGAGAAGTCGTAGGTAGCATTTTCACGAAAGAATCGACTTTACTTTGGCTGCCAACAGCAACAACTTGAACTGTGTAACCAAAACGCTGGTTCATGTCTTGTTGTTTCTTGGTTGGTCCTGTCACTACTGCAACTGGCTTAGCTTTAGTCGTTTGAGTGACTTTCTGTTCAACAGGTTCAGTTCTGATCACGTTGACAACGTTTTCTTCAACAACGCCTGTTTGCTCAGATTGAGATACAACTGGAGCTTCAACTTTGGCCGTCTTGTACTCTTCTTGATAACTATCTGAAGTGACATTGGTAACGTAGTCGTCAGATACACACGCAGCCAAGAGCAGTGGCAAAGTCACAATTGCAAATTTTTTCATGGAAAGCTCTATATCCTTAATAATAATTACTATAAATCATGCCGATACGTCGGTTTAGAATCAAGTTAACTTTGGGATTATACACCATTAGTGGGTGACCTATTTCACAAACTTTATGCAGTGTTTGCTTATTCATCTGAATTCGGTGAATTTGCCATCAACCTGTGAGTGCAAAGTAAGTTACGATGAACTTACGTGCATTGCTAGGATATGTCTATGAATCATCTTGATCCCCTACTTAAACCCCGTTCAATCGCTGTTGTTGGTGCTTCTCAACGAGAAACACGCGCAGGATATATTGTTATGAACAATTTGTTGCATGGGGATTTTAAAGGTGCGGTGATGCCGGTTACGCCGAAATATGATTCAGTGGCCGGTGTGCTTTCTTACAAGAACATTTTGTCGTTACCGATTGTTCCTGACCTCGCAATCTTGTGTACCAATGCGACCCATAATGTCGCTATTTTTGAAGAACTGGCTGAGAAAGGTATAGCCTCTGTCATTGTGCTTTCTTCAGACATGCAGCAAGAAAGCGATAATGGTGAGACGTATGATGAACGATGCCTAGCGATTGCCAAAAAGCACAACATTCGAGTGTTGGGTTCCAATAGTTTGGGGGTGATTGTCCCTTGGTTAAATTTGAACGCCTCATTCTCTCCAGTGACAGCATTACCCGGTAAGATCGCCTTTGTTTCTCAGTCGGCAGCTGTGTGTACCACTATTCTCGATTGGGCTAATGACAAAGAGATCGGTTTTTCGGCGTTTATCTCTATAGGCAATGGTAGCGATATCGAATTCTCGGAGTTATTGGATTATCTCAGTACCGACTCTCACACCGAAGCGATATTGCTTTATGTAGACAGCATTACTGATGCGAGGCGCTTTATTTCTGCAGCGCGTGCGGCTTCGCGTAACCGACGAATTTTGGTGTTGAAAGGCGGTCGAACGGCGAAAGGCAGAGCCGCAGCAATGGCTCACACTGGCGGTGCCGACACATTAGATATTATTTATGATTCCGCAATCCGACGCAGCGGCATGCTACGAGTTAAGAACTTACATGAACTGTTTGCTGCGGTAGAAACACTGACTCATTCAGTACCATTGCGAGGCGAGCGCTTGGCTATTGTTACTAATGGTGGCGGCCCTGCGATTATGGCTGTGGACACCCTATTTGACCGCGGTGGTAAGCTCGCAGAGTTTTCAGAAGAGACACTTGATAAGTTGAACAAGGTTTTGCCATCGAGTTGGTCTCATAGCAATCCTATCGATATTGTCGGCGACGCTGGTGATCAACGTTATATCGACACTATAAACATCTTACTCGATGGCGATGAAGCAGACGCGATTCTTATCATGCACAGCCCTTCAGCGGTCGCACATTCCGCTAAAACGGCAGAACGAATTATTGAAGCGATTAAGAAGCACCCTCGCCACAAGCGCTTTAACATCCTGACGAATTGGTCTGGTGAGCTAACAGCAAGGCCCGCACGAAAGCTGTTTACCGAAGCGGGTTTCCCAACTTATCGGACCCCTGAAAGCTCTGTGGTCGCATTCATGCACTTAGTCGAGTACAGACGTAACCAACGTCAGTTAATGGAAACGCCGACCACTGCAGAAAAAGTACACATTGAAGATCTAGCAGATGCGAAAGGTTGGATAGAAAGAAAATTACTGGATAAAGACACAGTTAGCCTTGATACTCACCAAAACAGTCAGTTTTTCAAGAGCTTCAACCTCGATGTGTTACCAACTTGGATCGCTTCTGACCCAAGTGAAGCGGTACACATCGCTGAAACGATCGGTTATCCCGTCGCAGTAAAATTACGTTCGCCGGATATTGCACATAAGTCAGACGTACAAGGCGTGATGCTCAATTTGCGAAACAGCAGTGAAGTTGCCAATGCGGCTCAGGCAATTCTCGATCGTTCTCAATTATCCTTCCCTACAGCAAACATCCACGGCTTGTTAATTCAAGGTATGGCTAAGCTCGCGGGCGGCCAAGAGTTGCGTATTAAGGTTACAACAGACGAAACCTTCGGCCCAATCATATTACTTGGACAAGGTGGTTCGGAGTGGGATGAGTCGATTGATGCCGCAGCTGCTTTTCCACCGCTCAACATGACACTGGCGCGTTACTTGATTATTCGAGCGATAAAAAGCGGCAAGATTCGTCTACAAAAACTCCCTAACCCCATCGATATAGAAGGTTTGTCTGAGTTATTGGTACGTATATCGCAAATGGTAGTGGATTGCCCTGAAATACATGATTTGGATATCCATCCAGTACTGGCCAATGGTGACAAGTTCACGATATTAGATGCCGATATCATCTTGAAAGCGTACGAAGGCGATCCACAGGAACGTCTTGCGATTCGCCCTTATCCGGTCGAGCTTGAAGAACGTATCCAGCTAAAAGATGGAACCGAAGTGTTGTTACGCCCTATTCTTCCCGAAGATGAACCGCTTCATGCTGACTTCATTAACCGTGTGTCTAAGGAAGATCTCTATAAGCGTTTCTTTAGTGATGTCGGTGAATTCAATCATGAGGCGTTGGCGAATTTCACTCAGATTGATTTCGATAGAGAAATCGCCTTTGTGGTCGTTCGCGAGGAACAAGGCGTTCCAGCGATCATCGGCGTGTCCCGTGCACTGATTAACCCTGAGAACACAAACGCCGAATTCGCAATATTGATTCGTTCTGACCTTAAAGGTGTTGGTCTAGGTCGCATTCTTATGACCAAGGTTATCGATTACTGCCGTGCGAAGCAGACCAAGCAGATGTCGGGTATGACGATGCCAACCAATAGAGGGATGCTGACACTAGCTCAAAAGCTCGGTTTTAAGCTAGATATCAGTTTTGAAGATGGTACTGCAGATATGGTGTTACCGTTACTTTAACGCCCATGTCTTTTTAAGATGTTGGATACACCAAGACTTGGCGTCGCCCATTTTGTTGCGTCGCCAAGCCATAACAATATCGATCGGTTGTGGTTCTGTACCGGAGATCTGCTGTAGTACGCCAGATTCAATCAAAGGTTTAGCGACACTATTCGGTAAGGTGCCAATCCCTAGTCCTGATGTCAAAGCCTCTACTTTCGCAGGAAAGCTTGTCACGGTTAAACGTGGCTGTTTCTCTAGAATATTGATGCTTAGTGCTGGCTGATCGCGTGCGGTGTCTGCAATGGCAATAACCCTGTAACTTTCTCTCGCCTTCTGATCGAATTCACCAGAACGCTTGTGAACATAGTGGCTTGATGCCGCGACCCACACCATCTCCATTTTACCAATTACGTCACTTTTCATATCGTTTGGAATTGTATCGAGCTTAGGGCATATCAATAAGTCAGCACGACCATCTGTGAGAGATTCCCAACAACCCGCTAAGATTTCCTCTTGCAAACGAACGCGTGTTTTACTGATTTTTCCTAGTTCATCTACCAGTGGGAAAAAGTTAGCAATCGGGATAATGCCATCAAAGGCGATGGTCAAATCGAGCTCCCAACCATTGGCTAGAATGCTTGCCTCGTTAACAAGACGTTCTGTAGCTCCAAGAATGATTCTACCTTGCTCAAGTATCAACTGACCCGCTTCCGTGAAATTTGCACGGTGGCCTGAGCGGTCAAAAATCATGATGTCTAGATCTTGTTCAAGCTTCTGTATTTGATAGCTGAGTGATGAAGGCGCTCTGTCCATTTCATTGGCCGCGGCGGCGAAACTTCCACGTCGGTCGATGGCGTCTAGGATGTGTAACGCTTCAAGTGTTATTGGACTATGCATAGCTTTCCTACTTTATAAATGAGACTTGAATCACAAAAACAGAAGCATTCAGACTGTGAATGGAACTGTAAAAGTCTTGTTAATACAGATATTTAAGAGTATTAATTATGAGTTAGTTGATAAAATTGAAAATTATTTAAATGCAAATAATAGTAATTATCATTTAGATCCAATATTATATTTCGCAAATCAAGATAATACTATGGAACTAAGGTAACTATCAGATGTATAAGCAATCCCTGCTCTCTGCTTCAATCGTTTTAGCGCTTTCATCAACATCAGCCTTTGCTGAAGATTATGCCCTATTTGACGAGGTTGTTGTATCTTCGACTCGTACTAATCAACAACTTGAAGATGTTGCTGCGTCGGTAACTGTGATTAACGATAAAGATATCGAAAAAAACATGGTTACGGATGTAGAAGACTTATTTAAGTACACACCAGGTGTCACGGTGACTACGAATTCTCGCCAAGGGATTCAAGGTATTAACATTCGTGGTATGGAAGGTAACCGAGTAAAGGTTATCGTTGATGGAGTATCACAAACTAGCCAATTTACTCCAAGTGGTACTCAGTCATATAACTTCATTAACTCTTCACGCATTGATGTCGATACGGATATGTTGAAGTCTGTCGAGATTGTTAAAGGTGCGGCTTCTTCTCTGTATGGTTCTGACGCGATTGGTGGTATTGCTGCGTTCGAAACAAAAGACCCGAGTGACTTTTTAAAAGACAAAGACTTCGGTGGCCACGCGAAGTTCAACTACTCTTCATCTGATAATACCTTTAGCGAATCGGTTGCTTTAGCAAATCGTATTGGCGACCTAGAAACGTTAGTTGCTTATACTCGCAGAGACGGTGAGCAAACTGATAACTTTGGTACACCTGATGAGCAAGATACTCAGAACAACAACTTGTTGATTAAGCTTCAGTACCAATTAAACGAACAACACCGTTTAGAGTTTTCTGGTAACTTCATTGAGAATTCTGGTGATACCGATTTAAATAGTGCAAGTTACACCGACTACACTGGCGAAGACACAACTAGCCAACAGCAAATCGGTATCAAACATATTTGGGATGCTGACCTAGCGTTTGCAGATACTATTACTTGGCAAGCTGACTGGCTGAGCAAAGAAGAGAATGGCGTAACTAATCGTACTTCTAATGGCGGTATGTTCCTACCTCCGGCAGGTAATGTTCAGAAAAAGGACTATATCTACGAGGATGAAGGTTATCAATTTGATGTGCAATTCGATAAGTTCTTCATGACGGGTAATGTAGAAAACTACTTTATCTATGGCGCTTCATATTCGGACAAAGACATTAAAAACGTTAATAACGAATATAACTCCATCAGCGCAGACCAAGTTATTTTCTACATCCCTGCCGCATCTGAAAGAAAATATGGATTCTTTGCTCAAAATGAAATGACGATCGGAAATTGGATGATTACTCCGGGTGTTCGTTTTGATGGTTTTGAAACTGATCCAGGTGATACAAGTCAAAACCCAAGTGGTAACCCAGAAGAGTCTTATGCAAAATATTCAGACTCAGCTGTTACCGGACGTTTGGGTACAACTTACACGCTTAATGATGAAAATAAGATCTTCGGTCAAATCAGCCAAGGCTTTAGAGCTCCTGATTTCCAAGAGCTTTACTACTCATTTGGTAATCCTGCTCACGGTTATTTGAATGCCCCTAACCCTGACTTAGAAGCTGAAGAAAGTATTTCATACGAGTTAGGTTGGCGTCATAACACAAATTATTCATCAAGCGAAATCGCTATCTTCTACAGCGATTATGATAACTTTATTGATAACGTAGCAGTTAGTGGCTCAGCCACTCCGGCCGATCCAACAATATATCAGAATGTAAACATTGATGAAGCCGTAATTAAAGGTATCGAAGCGTCAAATACACAGTCTTGGAATAGCTTCATGCCAGTGAAAGGTGTTAGTACTCGTGTTTCTGCAACGTATACTGAAGGTGAAGATGGCGAAGGTAATCCTCTTAACAGTGTAAACCCTTGGAACGCTGTCGTTGGTTTTAACTATGATGCTCCTTCAGCACTATGGGGTACATCACTTAACATAAGCTACACAGCAGGTAAGAAGTCTAGTGATATCAACAGCGATGGTTTGAATGATGAAATTCTACCAATTGATTCAGCAACTGTAGTTGACCTAACAGCATACTACTTGCCGATGAAGGATCTTACGCTTAGAGCAGGTCTCTTCAACGTTACGGATGAAGAGTACTACTCGTGGAATGACGTTCGTGGATTCTCACAAGAAGATAAAGATTACACGCAAGCAGGTCGTAACTGGTCAATTACAGCTAAATACGAATTCTAACTCGTTAGAAAACTTAACGACAGAATCTGATACAGCAGAAACTAAAAAGCCAGCTTAATTGCTGGCTTTTAATTTATTTCACTAAAAAATTGTATAAAAAAGGTAATAAGTGAAATTACTTCTCTGCCATCTCTTTTTTAACCATTACTGCAGCAGCAACGATGAAAGTGATGATTAGGCCTAGTTCCATGATTAACTCCAAAGAAAATTAACATTAAACATATAATTCGCGAGCATAATAACACAGCGGATACAGAATGATACTTTTTAACCACTAATTTACTTTTTATTCGATTAAGATCAAAAAAGATGCCCGAAAGCATCTTTTAATTTTTGAATCATTCACGAAACCACTAGGTTAACCAGGGAATCCATTCGGGTTTGTTGACTGCCAGCGCCATGTATCTTCGGTCATTTCAGCCAATGTGCGGCTTGCATTCCAGCCCAGTTCTTTCTGAGCTTTAGCTGGATCTGCCCAACACTCTGCGATGTCACCAGGACGGCGTTCAACTAGCTTGTAAGGGATCTCTTTACCGCTTGCTTGTTCGAATGCTTTAACCATGTCTAACACACTTGAACCGTTACCCGTACCAAGGTTGTAGATATGAAGACCGTCTTTGCACCCTACTTTCTCAAGCGCTGCGATGTGGCCATCAGACAGATCCATTACGTGGATGTAATCGCGAACGCCAGTCCCGTCTTTTGTTGGATAATCGCTACCAAATACAGATAGGAATTCACGGCGGCCCACTGCTACTTGAGAGACAAATGGCATTAGGTTATTTGGGATACCTTGCGGGTCTTCACCTAGCTCACCACTTGGATGTGAACCTACAGGGTTAAAGTAACGCAGCAGTGTAATGCTCCAATCAGGATTGGCTTTTTGGAAATCGGTTAAACACTCTTCAACCATTAGTTTACTACGACCATATGGGTTGGTAGCGCTTGTTGGGAAGTCTTCAGTAATTGGCACACTTGCAGGATCACCGTATACCGTTGCTGAAGAGCTAAATACCAAGGTTTTTACACCCGCATCACGCATTGCATCAACAAGAACTAAAGTGCCGTTTACGTTGTTGTCGTAGTATTCAAGAGGCTTTTCCACAGACTCTCCGACGGCTTTCAGACCAGCAAAATGGATAACCGCTTCGATGTTGTGTTGCTTCATAGTTTCAGTCAAAAGCGCTTTATCACGAACGTCACCTTCAATGAAGTTGGGACGAACGCCCGAGACTTTTTCGATGCGCTCTAGAACGCTTGGTTTACTGTTGTACAAGCTATCAAAAAGTACAGGTGTCATACCTGCGTTGATCATCTGGATACTTGTATGGCTACCAATGTAACCCATGCCACCTGTAACTAAAACATTCATGCTTAGCAGACCTTTTAATTAAAAATATTCAACCTATCACTTATGATACAACAACTTAGGGTGAGCTCACAAACACCGGTGCCTATTTACCCTCACGAGCGAACACAAACTGACCTTTTCCTTTGCGTTTCGCTTGGTACATCGCCTCATCGGCAACCTTTAGGATCACGTCTATATCACGCTCTGAACCATCAACTAAGTGTATGCCCAAGCTCGCTCCAACATGAAGCGAGCGCTGTTTATGGGTCACTTCTTGCCCGATCAGCTCCAACAGTCGCTCCGCTAACTTTGCTAACAAGACTTTGTTGGTTTGTTTAATAATAAGAACAAATTCATCACCAGACAAACGTGCTACCAAATCTCCTGCACGAACTTGAGATAACAACCGGCTCGATACTGCTTTGAGGATTTCGTCGCCCGCATCGTGTCCATAGTTATCATTAACGTGTTTAAAGCCATCGAGATCCAAATAGATAACCGCGAAGTGTTGATTAGAATAATGGCTAGACGTGACTACATCATCCATCACTTTATACAGCTGAGCTCTGTTGGCCAAACCCGTTAATGCGTCGTGATGAGCCAAGTGTTCGAGCCTTTCCATCTCTTTAACGTTGGATAAATCAGACAGCGTTAATACCATATCAAACTCGTCTTTCTCGTTGTCTGAGGCAATTCGATTCACTTTGACAAACATTGGAACTAACGTGCCGGACGCGCTTTTCTCCCACACTTCGCCTTGCCATTGACCATAGTTGTCTAACGAACTGCGAATTGTCGGCATCAATGATGAAAATTGCTGCCACGAAAATACTTCAAATGGTGTTTTGCCCACCAGCAGATCAGAGTGATAACCGAGAAGTTGTGTGATCGCCGGGTTAACCATGGTTATCACATTGGATGAGTTGAGCACGATCAAGCCGTCTTTACTGTTTTCGAAAACACCCGCAGCAATACGTTGGCGACTCATGGCCGTTTCTATGTCGGTGACATCTTGGATTGCATAAAGAATACGACCATGTTTTGTCAAAGAACGACTGCTCACACGGAGCCAGCGTTTTGATTGAAAGAGATCGGTGGTTTCCAGCAATTCGTCATTAAGTTCAATATTGGCATCAATAACATCTTGTAAGTAACCCGTTTGCTTGGTCGCGATCAACTCTTGGATCAACAAATTCTCAAGAAAGGCTTCCGAGCATTTAAAAATATCCCGAGTAGCTGCGTTCGCATGAAGAATGAGCCCTTTTTCATCCACCACCAACAAAGAGTGCTGAACGGTTTCAATGACCTCATTTGCGAATGATTTTTCTTCTTGTAACTTGTCTAACGTAAAATTGATTTGGTTATCGCGATGTTGAAGCCTTTCTAACATGGTATTGAAAGCTCGAACCAGATCGCCGATTTCATCGCGGTTCGTTACGACTAATTTAGGCTGCTTCGAACGACGCTCAACAAAGGCTTGCATCGCCTCATTGAGGTCAAACATCGGTTCGATAATCAAGCGTTGCACCAATTTGACCACTACTCCGCCTAACATCACCAGAAACAACAGGTAGACGACCGCAACCTTGAAAATATTCGTTAAGATCGAATTAAACGTCTCTTTCGATATTGTTACTCTCAAGTTCGCGATCACTGCGCCATCCAGTGTCACTGGAACGAGCAAGAAGATGAAATGCTCAGAGATGGCAAATTGATGATCGGCGATATCGTCTAATTCTTCTGCGTTTGGCCTTGGAACCAGAGTGTTGCTCACCTGATAGCTGGCAAAAAGCTGTTCGTTGATGTCATAGAGCTTCACTCTAACAATATCTTTATCTGCGACGAAAGCTGACAATATTTCCTGAGCCGATGACTTGTCTTCAAATAAAATCGCGGCTTGCAAGTTATAAGCAACACCTTGTGCTAGCACTTTAACACGCTGAATAAGACTCTCTTTCTCTCTCTCAAACGTGACAGTGTAATTTACCGATTGGATCGTTACAAAAGTGACTGCGATGAAGATGATAATGGGTAATATCAGCTTGTTTTTAATCGATATGTTATTAATGAAAGACAACATTATTGGCCCTCCACTATAGCGATTCGTAACAGGTTCGAGCCAATGACGTAGTCACCGCGCCTTGCGTTCTCTAGATTGATCTTAGGTTTGAGCTTATTATCGATGTGCGTGAGTTCAATGATTCCACCTAAGTCCGTAAAGTTAGGGATATCACTGATTGTCACAGTATGTGGCGAGTGCTCTTGACTAAGAAATTGGTCATTTTTACGGTCAGACAAATACGTAATATCACACTTAGAAGTAATCGACTGTTGAACTCGGATAGCGAGCGAACGAATAGATTTCCCCTCGGTAATTGACGTTAGCACTTGGCTTACCTTTTCATCGCCAATCACACAAAAGTTCACAGCGTTCATTGAGCTTTCATCATTCCAACGTATAAAATTCGCAATTCTAAAAAGGTACACCGCTTTCACTTCATAAGGTTTGAAACTAGCCGCCGATGTATTCAAAGGCACAATAAACATAGCTATAGTGGCAAGGCTGAGTTTCGTAAAACCGAGCTTAATACGGTACTTGAGCCACTTAGAATTCATGAGAGATCCTCACATATACGGACTCTTGGTTGACACAAATCTCGGTAAGTTTTTGTGTCACTTTCGAAGCCGTTTCCATTTCAACATCTAACATAGACAACTCTTCAAGGCTCATCGACATGAGTTGGTCTAAAGAGTTTTCTTGAGCAGCTACAAAAACAGGTGTCGTTAATGCTAGTCCTAAGCAAACCTGGCGGGATATCATGTGCTCACCTAATATACAGATAGATATTAATCCTTTAATCAATAGTTCAACTATATACAAAATACCATACTGGTAAATCTACGGTGTCGAAAGTTTGAGTTAGGTCACTGTTTATTTATGGTATTTATAAGACCGTCATTACTTACCTAAACGTAAAGGATTAGCACCACGTGACAACGAAGATTTTGCTTAATTGCGACATGGGAGAAAGTTTCGGCAATTGGAAGATGGGCGATGACGAGTCGGTCATGGAATGGGTCGATATGGCAAACATCGCTTGTGGCTTTCACGCGTCTGATCCGCACGTTATGTCCAAAACCATAAAACTGGCGCAGCACTATCACACCCAAATTGGTGCTCACCCTGGTTATCAAGATTTGGTTGGGTTTGGTCGCCGTTCTATTCCTCATACTATGGACGAGATCAGTGAACTAGTTTGTTATCAAGTCGGTGCACTACAAGCCCTTTGCCGATATCACCATGCATCTGTTGGCTATGTGAAACCTCATGGCGCCCTTTACAACGATATGATGGCGAACATTGATGTGTTTAATGCGGTAGCCCAAGCCGTCGCTGAATTTAACATCCCCTTAATGATTCTCTCTTCATCAGACAATCAACAGTATTTGGATATTGCTGACGATCATGACTTGCCTCTCTTGTTTGAAGCGTTTGCCGACCGTGCTTATTTAAATAACGGACAATTAGCGCCACGTACTCAAAAAGGCTCGGTTTACGTCAATCAAGACGATATCTATAACCAAGTTATGCAAATCATTAACTATGGCTCGGTTACGACTTTAGAGGGCGAAAGACTGCCTATTGAAGCCGATACTATCTGTGTTCATGGTGATAACCCTCAATCCATCGCATTAATTAGAAAAATCAGACAAGACCTCAACGCTTTTAATTAGTATGAAGCGTGTGATTGGTATGACGCATGGTCTAATCGCTCGTGAGATCTAATTGACTTGTATTGGCTTGGACACGGAAGTGAGACGCGCCAAGTAAGCTAATAAAAGGCAAAATAACAAACGTATGGAAACGAAATGACGACGAATCAGATTGAATTCAATATAGCGCCAGTCGCGGAATGCAGCGTTTTAGTCACCTTGACGCTATCGCCTTCAAATAATCAATCTAGCGCCGAATATGCGCAGTACATGGCTCACTTTTCCGATGCCATTCGCCAAAATTTGGCATCGGTGTTGATGAATGTGACGCCGGCTTACCAAACAATATTGGTCGACTACCTCCCTTATCGAATATCAGAACAGCAGCTCATTGAACAGCTCAATAATTTGATGAGTCATGCTCTGTCGTCCTTTTCTAGTGTTAGTAAAACTCGCGATACGATTGAGCTTCCTGCCTATTACTCACCAGAAACGGCGCTCGATTTAGACCGATATCAAAACAAAGGCCTGTCGCTCGACCAAATAATTCAACATCACACCTCACAGACATACAGCGTCAGTGCGATTGGGTT
This sequence comes from Vibrio sp. 10N.222.51.C5, assembly GCF_041474575.1. Classification (NCBI taxonomy): domain Bacteria; kingdom Pseudomonadati; phylum Pseudomonadota; class Gammaproteobacteria; order Vibrionales; family Vibrionaceae; genus Vibrio; species Vibrio sp. 10N.222.51.C5. The sequence continues at coordinate 31,435 of NZ_JBFRUJ010000066.1, read as the reverse complement.
TACGCCTGGCTTTGCCTTTATGTCGGATGTGGTTAATGAGCTTGCCTTGCCCCGTCACTCCACACCCCGCTTAATTGTGCCCAAAGGCAGTATCGCCATCGCGGATACGAAAACAGCTGTGTACCCTTCGGATTCACCGGGCGGTTGGAATATTATTGGCAATTGCCCACTTCCGTTGTTCGATCATAGCAAGTTGAAGAACGCCGATATCACGCAAAGACCACTGTCTCTGCTTAATGTTGGTGATACCGTCCGTTTCATAGCGATTTCAAAAAAAGAATTTGTAGAGTTGGGTGGAGGCATCGTAAATGGCTAAGACAAAAACTAAACCAACACTGACAGTGATTAAGCCCGGCCCGTTGAGTTTGATTCAAGACTTTGGGCGATTTGGTGTTGCTCATCTTGGATTAACGCAAGGTGGACCGGTTGATGACTACTCTTATAGCTGGGCTAACCATCTATTGGGCAACCCAGTCAACCAAGCGGCGTTGGAAATCACGCTTGGGCAATGTGCGTTGAGAATCGATTTTGATTGCGAGATGGCACTATGCGGGGGTGATTTACAAGCGAAACTCGATGGTAAACCACAGGCTAACTGGAGCACTTTTCAAGCTTTTAAGGGGCAAGTTCTCTCATTTGGTTTGCCTAAAAATGGTCTAAGGGCGTATTTAGCCATTAAGGGCGGTTTCGATGTTCCATCAACTCTTGATAGCTGCTCTACAGTCACTCGTGAAAAGATTGGTGGATTAACGCAAGATGGCGAGCCATGCCAGCAAGGGCAACAAATCGCTTTTACCCAACACCAACTCTCTCATCCATTTAAAGCGTTGAGTGTTACCTTCCGATACACGCCTGATTACAATCTACCCGTGAACCTACGAGTGATTGAAGGCTATCAAAGCGAGCTATTCTCCGAGTCAGCAAGAGAGATTTTGTATAACGCGCAGTATCACGTTGACCAAAACTCTAATCGGATGGGTTATCGACTCAGTGGCGAGCCCGTAGACTCGCCTGACATTTCGCTATTGTCAGAAGGCATTGCCCTAGGTGCGATTCAAATTCCACAAGATGGACAGCCTATCGTGCTGCTTAATGATAGACAGACCTTAGGTGGTTATCCGAAGATAGGATGTGTCGCCAGAATCGATTTACCACGCTTGGCGCAAGCAAAACCTGGACATGCGATATCGTTCAGCAAGGGCGATCGCTTGGGCTTACAAGATGTTTGGTGCCAATGGGCTCAGTTTTTCGGCTATTAGTTTTTGCGATGTGTTATGTGCTAAATGCTATGTAGCTGAGAATAATCAACTAGGAAGATTTCATTTAGATGAGGTTCGGTATCTAAGCAGATGTTGAAATGAAGATTCGGCTTACCTATTACAGTAAGCCGAATTGAAGAAATTAAACGCAGTCGATGATGATAGACTAATTATAGGCTATTAAGCGTGATCTTGACCTGACACCTTGGCAAGCGCTTCTGGGTATCCACGTTCTTGTGTCAAATCTATCGCTCTGTTTTCAATATCATTTAGATTAAGTGACATTGTCACTGAGTGTGTGTCTTCAATAGATGCCGCCTCTGATACATCAAACCATTGCTCAGCGACCTTTTGTGCCGCTTCTAATGTTGAAGAAGCTTTTACTACTTCAAGTCGAGCATAGCGATCCCCACAGAATGAAACGTCTGAAGCTCTTAAGCTTGGATCGGTTCCCGGAATCTGTTGTGCACCAAACAAAGGTTTACCACCGACCAATGCAGAACTGAAACTTGGGATGAACTGAGACATATGCGTTATTGCCGCGCGAGTTCTTAATTCAAGCTGATCTTCACTCCAACCCGATACGATTTTCTTAAGCAGCTTCGAAGGCAACTGTGGCTGTGACGAGTCTGTTGACGATGAAACAAGCCCCCCCTCAAACAGAGTAATCCCTTCTGTCATGCCGTGAAGTTGGAACACACCATCAGCATACGGCGTTAATTGCGCCATGCCTTGCGGTGTGCCTCTCGGGCCATGGAAGATAACTTCTGGCCACTCTTCCTTACATTCTTGCGAATATGGCCACTCTGTAACGTATGCAGCTTTAAACTCAACAAGTCTTTGCTGCTTAGAGCCAACAAAGTCATCTACGATACCCGTTTCAAACCCACTCGCATTAATCAAGTAATCGGTCGTTAGTTGGCAGCTTTGGTTTTCGGCATCGGTATAAGCCAAAGACCAACCTTGACCTGTCGACTCAACAGAATGTAATCGGCTGTTGGTTAACACAGTACAGTTAGCTTGTTGCCCCAAAGAGAGTTGAGCGGTCGCAGAAAGTCGGAATACGCTCCAGCCATACTCTTGGACCATCGCAACAGGATACTTTAGGGTCTCTAAATCCGTATGCTTGGCGAAAGGAATACACCAATCATCAAGCGATGTTGGTTTCAGAGGCTGTGTTTTCGCAGAAAGTGCTAATAAATCTTCTTTGCTGTACAGCTTATAATACTCTTCCGGATCACCGAGCACTTGGTTGCTTTTATCTTGTTTAACAAGATCGGCATAAGCGCTTTTGATTATCTTGAGACGAGGAAGCAGATCCAACGGCTCTCCACCATCACTGTGCGGAACGGCGATGATTGTCGGACGAATATTGATCGTATGAGGAAATAAGCGGACGGTATCAATTGACTGCGTGAGCAACTGAAGACACTGCTCTACAGAAATATCTCGATACAAATTGCCGCCAGCGTGCAGGTGGCAAATTGGTGGACCATTAACCAAACTCGGCCCTTTTTCTAAGATAGTGACCTTAAAACCCAACTCACTAAAGTGAATCGCGCTCGTTGTTCCGGCAATACCACCACCAACAATGGCAATAGAAGGTTGATTTGTATCCGTTTTGTTGTGGTTCATCGTGTTCTGTAGAATAAGATTAACTGCCTCTATTCTACTTTTGTTCTGCGATGAATTAAAACACATTTTTATCAAGGTCTTAGATAGGCGGGATTTAATATCTATGTAAAAAACATAAATAATCTCTTGACTCAATAACTCCAGATAGGGTTTTAAAGGTTATTCTAACAGTCAAATTTGTCCTAAGTGACGCCACATAAAGGCTGCCTCAGTACTCTTAAAACATAGCGGTTAACTTATCCCTAAAGTTATCCACCGTTTTTGTGGATAACTGTTGATAACGTTCTTGCTAAGTTGCGCAAACCCTTTGTTTACAGGGACTAACCGCTGTTCATTAAATCGGCATTATTGGGTAATTAGTTTTAAAAAATGCTAAAAACAGTGGAATCTAAGGTGCGATATTTTTTACTTATGCTACCGGTTGGTTAAATAAAAAACGGTCTAAAGCGACGTATTATAAATAGTGCATGACTAAGTATAAATAATCTCACTTTTAGACCGTTTTAAGCGCTTGGCTAGATCTCGCTAACGACTAGCCAAAATCCTTGTTTACTGGTGCCAACAAACGTTTGATTAAGCTATTCACTACCGCGGCTAATGTGATGAACGTTAGCACCGGTAGCGCTATCCACAACATCGGGTGAAGTGAAGGTTGTAACTCAAAACCAAAGTTCATCACTCCTGCCACGCTGAGCTCAGAACCAAGGGCTGCAATTGAGCCTGCGACTAACGCCATTAAACCGTACTCACACCAAATAGTATTGAGAATTCGCTTCTTACTCGCGCCTAATGTTCGATACAAGCGTATCTCTTGTTGTCTTTGAGATAAGCTCAATCGCAATAGAGTGAAGATAAGCAACAGCCCCGCCACCACACCTAACGCCGCAAGTACGGTAATCGACCAAACAATCTGCTTAAGCAACTCTTGGATCTTGCTACCCATCTTACGAATATCCATCAAACTCACGGTTGGATGATTTCGAGAGAGTTCGTTGAGCATCTGATTGTGTTGTTCTTCTAATCTGAAGCTCACTAGCCAAGTAGAAGGGATTGAACTCAAGACATCTGGAGTAAAAATGAAGTAGAAGTTCGGCTTCATTTCTCGCCACTCGACTTTGCGGATGCTATTCACCTTGGCAGAAACATTCTGGCTGTTGATTGTGAATGACAGCTCATCGCCAATCTTTAGATCCAGTTGCTCCGCGACATCCGATTCCACAGATACGCCATGCTCTTGTGTCCAGCTGCCTTCTAATACTTCATTGTACTTAGGTAAGCTATCTCCCCAAGTGAAGTTGATCTCACGGCTTAGTGCGTCTGTTTCTCCAGAGGTATCACTGTATTCCGATGCTTCGACACCGTTTATCGTCGTCAGTCGTCCTCGGATAATTGGAAACGCTTGAGTACGCTCTACTTCGTTTGCATCAATCGTCTCGAGATAACTGTCTTTTTCATAGCTTGCAATGTTAAGTGCAAACGCATTTGGTGCGTTCTCGGGTAAGGTTTGCTGCCAATCTGACAGTAAATCACTTCTTACCAACCAGATGATAGACAGCAACATCAGTGAAAGCGCTAAAGAGCCAAATTGAATCCCCGTTGCTAAAGGTGTGCGATTAATTCTGCTCAATGCTAAACGCATAGACGTAGATGTCGGTAACTTGCCAACCAAACGCAGAACAAGCGTACTAACGACCGCAAGTACTAAGAACAGGCAAGCGATACCCGCTAGAACTATCCATACCAATAGATTGTCGCCATACATCAGCATCATTGGAATAATCGGTACCAGTAACAACAAATATTTCTTGTAGCTTTCATTGGACTGGTGACTTGATTGGATAACGCTGATTGCCGAGGTATTGACCAAGCCAATTAACGGGATACCAAGAGCAGGAACACCAATTAAGATGCTTGATAAAATCGCCAAGATTGCAGGCTCAATACCATAGCTAGGAAGTGGCGTTGGTAATAAGTCACCCAGAGGTATACGAAGCAAAAACTCTAAGCCGATACCGATAGTTATTCCCAGTACTGCACCGATAACCACTAATAAAGATACCTGTACAGACAACCATTTAACGATCCACTGCTTGCTTGCACCCAAACTCTTAAGCATCGCGATGGTTTTACGGCGACTCGCAACATAATGTTGGCAAGTGAGTACCAAAGTGGTCGCAGCCATGATCACAACAATAGCAACGGTTAACGAAAGATATTGAGTCGTGCTTTCGAACATGTCGTTAGTACGGCTCGCAGAATCTTGAGTACGCCAGCGATCGCTTGGTGTTAATTCTACGCTGTCTTGCGCGGCTTGCAGTTTTGTATCATCACCGTTGAGAAACAGCCTAAAACTAACACGACTGCCCGGTTGAATCGCTCCCGTGGCATCAATATCGCTTGTATGAATCAGAACGGCTGGCATCTGTTGGAATGGGTTAAAGCTTAAGCCTGGTTCTTGAGTGATTCGTCCAGTTATCGCTAAATCGGCATCGCCAATAGTGACAACGTCACCAATATCAACCTCTAACTGTGCAAATATACGCTCGTCTAACCAAAGTTCCCCTGGCTCAACATGGTTACTTGATGTTTTATCAGCACCCACTAAGATCATTTCACCGCGTAATGGATAATTACTTTCAACCGCTTTCACCGTCACTAACTGCATCGAGTTGTCACTGAATGCCATGGTTGAAAAACGAGTCAACTGAGAGCTTTCTAACTGTTCAACTTGAGTGAGGTCTAATAAGGATTGTGGAACTGGGTTTGCTGAGATAAACACGATATCGGCAGTAAGCGCATCTTTGCCCTGCTTAACAATTACCTGCTCCATACGTTCGGCCAACGCCGACAATGCAAATACACAAGCAATAATAAGCGTTAAAGCGATTGAAACTGGCCAAAGCTGACCGTGTCGAATCTCTTCGATACTCCATGAAAACAGGCGTTTATTCAGTCCGTTTGATGAATTCAATTTAGACTTCCTCTATCTGACCGACATGCATCTTGAGTGTTCTTTGGCAACGTTGTGCAAGCTTAGGATCGTGTGTCACCAAAACTAAAGTTGTGCCGTGGGATGAGTTCAATTCAAACAACAACTCAACAATTTTGGCTGCCGTTTGTTGGTCTAGGTTGCCTGTGGGTTCATCGGCAAAAAGAATTTTTGGCTTAATCATAAATGCGCGCGCCAACGCCACCCTTTGTTGTTCACCACCAGATAGCTGCGACGGTAAGTGATCAAGCCTGTCTTTCAAGCCTACTGATTCAAGCAGAGCAGTCGCGCGTTCGATGTCTTCGTCTTCTCCCTTTAACAAACAAGGTAACGTGACATTTTGTAGCGCTGAAAGACTTGGAATTAACAAGAAGCTTTGAAATACAAACCCTACCGATTCACTGCGGATCTTCGCTCTTGCCTCGTCATCAAGCTGTGAAAGTGGCTGTCCTAATAAACTGATTTCGCCTTTCGTTGGTACATCAAGACCAGCAAGCAGCGTCATTAAGGTCGATTTACCCGCGCCAGACGTGCCGACAATCGCGACAGTTTCGCCTTCACGAATATCGATATCGACGTGCTCTAGGATTGTTAAATGTTCTTGATTAGTAGACACTGTCTTCGAAACAGCTTCTGCTTTAATGATGGATGTATGCATGACTCGACTAATTTCCTTTTTATTCTTTATTTTATTTTCAACCGCTTCTTTGGCTCAAGATACCCGCTTAGATTCTAAGTTACTGGTCCTTGGTGATAGCCTGAGTGCTGGTTACAACATGGACATCAAACAGAGTTGGCCAAGCCTGTTACCAGACGCGTTAGCAAAGCATGACAAAACGGTAACCGTGGTTAACGGGAGTATTTCTGGTGATACAACGGGCAATGGTTTAGCCCGCCTACCACAATTGCTTGAAGAACATGCTCCAGACACCGTTCTTATCGAACTTGGTGCGAATGATGGACTTCGTGGTTTCCCACCTAAGCTGATGTCTGCAAATCTTGAGCAGATCATTGAGCAGATAAAAGCTGCGGGCGCCAAACCTATAATGATGCAGATTAAAATCCCACCAAATTACGGAAAGCGTTACAACCAGCAGTTTGAATACGTTTTTGCAGCGCTTGCTGATCAACAAAACGTGCCACTTTTGCCGTTTTTCCTAGAGCATATCATCCTCAAACCTGAGTGGATGATGAACGATGGACTGCATCCAAAACCAGAAGCTCAACCTTGGATTGCTGAATTCGTCGCCGAAGAATTATATCAGTATCTTTAAGTTTTAATGGTCTAGCTCAATAAATTTTACACAGCTTTACGTTAGCCTGAGTGCATATCACCGTTAACTGTAAGGTTATTTATGCTGGTCGAACCTGTTATCAAGGGTGTGGTAGCCAAAAGCGCTCACCCTCTTGGCTGTCAAGAAGCCGTAAAGCAACAAATCAAGTTTGTTAAGAGTGCGCCGCAAATCAAAGATGGCCCTAAACGAGTACTGATTATCGGCGCTTCCTCAGGCTTTGGCCTTGCCGCTCGTATTGCCCTTACCTTTGGCGGCGCAAAAGCTGACACTATCGGCGTCTCATTCGAGCGCGGTCCAAACGAAAAATCCCTAGGTAGTGCTGGTTGGTACAACAACATCTACTTCAAAAAAGAAGCCGAACGAGAGCAACGCACTGCTATCAACATCGTTGGCGACGCATTTTCGCAAGAAACACGCTCACAAGTTGTCGAAGCCATTGAAACCTACTTCGAAGGTGAAGTGGATCTGATTATCTATAGCTTAGCTGCAGGCGTTCGCCCTAAACCAGATTCCGATGAGTTTTGGCGCTCTGCCATCAAACCTATTGGTGAAAGCGTAACTGGCGCAACCATTTCTCTGGAACACGACAACTGGGTCACCAACACGCTTGAAGCCGCGACGGAAGAAGAAGCCGAAAGCACACTCAAAGTGATGGGAGGTGAAGATTGGGAAAACTGGATAGACGAACTGATCAACGCTGAGTCTATTGCTCCGGGTTGTAAGACGATCGCCTTCTCCTATGTTGGCCCTGAAGTGACGCACCCTATCTACTTAGACGGTACTTTAGGTCGCGCTAAGATCGACCTTCATCAAACCAGTCATGCATTAAACCTCGAACTAGCTAACTTCGACGGCAACGCTTACGCGGCAGTATGTAAAGCCCTAGTCACTAAAGCGAGCGTTTTCATCCCTGGATTAAGCCCTTACTTACTTGCTTTGTATAAGGTGATGAAAGAGAAAGAGACCCACGAAGGTTGTATCCAACAAATGCAGCGTCTGTTTGGCAGTAAACTTTATGGTCAATCCAAAGTACCACTTGATGGTGAGCGATTGATCCGTATGGATGATTGGGAATTAGACCCAGAAACCCAAGCGCACGTAACTGAACTGCTAGAAAAGATGGACGAAAATAACTTCCAAACCTTAGGGGATTACCAAGGGTTTAAAGAAGAATTTCTACAATTAAATGGGTTTGCTCAACCATCGGTAGATTATAGCCAGAAACTTAATACAGAAGATTTTATAAAGTTAAAGCCTTAATCTAAAATTATCTCATTACTGAGACCCGGATTCACATTTGAAAACCTCTGCATAATTGCGGAGGTTTTTTCGTGCAACATTTCTTATACTTAGTTAACGTAAGATTCACAGTTTTCTTTGGTTCATCATAATTAACACAGGATGTGTTGATGCATTTAGCATAATTGACTCGGAGTCATATGAAGAAAATAAAAACTCTCGATTTAGATATCCCAGACGATATGGAGCACGGTTGGCAGAATATTGTCGACCTCTTAGCTCAAATTACTCAAGTGCCCGCAGCACTAATCATGCGTGTTCACGCCAATTACATTGAAGTTTTTTCAACCAGTCGTAGCGAGAACAACCCATACAACAAAGGTGATTCTGAAACGCTGGGGAATGGGCTGTACTGCGAAACAGTGATGGAAACTCAACGACAGCTTCTTGTGCCTAACGCGCTTGCCGATCCTAAGTGGGACAACAACCCAGACATCAAACTCGGCTTAATCTCCTATTGTGGTATTCCATTACTTTGGCCTAACGGTGAACTGTTTGGCACCATTTGTATCTTGGACTCGAAAGAGAATCACTACACCCCTACTTATATCAAACTGTTAGAGAGCTTTCGGACTTCGATTGAATCTCAGCTTAAAACCCTATTCCAACACGCCAAGCTTACCCAAATGAATCGCGACCTAAAAAACCGCGTTTACAATCGCACTAAAGATCTCGCGAGCCTTAATTACTCGTTGAATCAAGAAATTGATAAACGAAAAGCGGCTGAACAGAAGATTAACTTCCAAAAGAATCACGACCTCGGCACCGGCTTTTTAAACCGAAACGCATTTGAATCTCGCTTAAACCACAAGCTACTGTCACAGAGAAGGCTGACAGACAGCTCATTTGCAGTCGTTCATATTGGTTTTACCAACGGTAGACGCATACAAGCACGCTACGGCTATAACGCGTTAGACCAAGTGCTTGTTGAATACCGAAAACGCATCGACTGTATTTCTGATATCGATGTATTAACTGCACGCCCTACTTCGGTTGACCTCGTATTGGCGTTTAGCGTTAAAGATTTACACCATCGCCTTGAAGAACTTTGCCAGACGCTCGTTAAAGTTGGTCATTCAGAATTCGACATCGAAAGTGACAAAGTGCATTTGCACGCGTTTATTGGGATTGCAATTACGAACGACGAAGATGACGCGGAAAGCATTCTGCAGAAATCTTCTGAAGCGATGTTAGCCTGCAAAGATTCAGGACAAAAGTTCGCTTACTACTCTCAATCCCATACCGAAGAACAAACTCACATTAATAAGATCGAAGGCTATTTGCTTCAAGCCGTTCGTAATGATGACCTTATGCTCTACTTTCAACCCAAAGTTAGCCCGTTGACGCATCGCTGGGTCGGTGCTGAAGCTTTGCTTCGTTGGCGACATCCTGTTTTGGGTGATATCTCTAACGAAACCCTGATCCACATGGCTGAACAAAACGGTTTGATTTTCGAAGTGGGCAGCTTTGTTTTACGCAATGCGATTGAAAAAGCCAAAGAGTGGTCCGAATACGTTGAAGATTTCAAGATGGCTGTGAATGTGTCTGCAATTCAACTCAAGAACGTACACTTTGCGGAACAAGTGGTTCACCTACTCGAAACCTATCATTTAGAGCCTCGTTTCTTAGAACTTGAAGTTACGGAGAGTGGACTGATAGCAGATGAAGTGGTTGCCAAGAATACCTTGGGATCTTTGCACGATATTGGCGTTACATTGTCACTAGATGACTTCGGTACGGGCTACGCCTCCTTCAGTTATCTGAAGAAGTTCCCATTCGACACCATTAAGATTGATAAGAGCTTTATCGACCAAATGCTCAACTCACACGAAGACTCGGAAATTGTTCGTTCTATTGTCCAAATTGCCAAAAAGCTCGACTTAAAAGTGACGATTGAAGGCATAGAAACGGAGGTTCAGGAGCAATTTATTATTAACGAAGGCTGCGATGTGGGCCAAGGTTACCTTTACGGAAGACCAATGCCGAGCCAAGAATTCGAACACAGCTTAATCAATCAAAACTATTTGGGGACAACTCGTTACGCTTAAAGCGAAAAAGAGCAGTTAGTTTTGGATTTAGGCCTACTTTCTCTTTACTCTAAAGGTGGTGATTTTTATAATCGCCGCCTTTCTGTTTTTATCTTTCCCCTTATATAGGCATTCCTCGTTATGGATCAGTTGACTGCAAAGCTTAAAAAGCTCGAAAAACAAAACTACCGTGCATATCAACAAATTAAAGGTCAATACGACTTTGCTGATTTTGAATTACACATCGACCACATCCAAGGTGACCCATACGCGTCAGCTTCTCGTTTTCGTGCAACGCGCGCGTGGTCTTTGACCGGGTTAGATTGGCTGAAAGAAAAATCTTACGAATACCAAGTAGCCGCTCGTGACTTTATCGCACGTAGCTTCTCTGAGTTCGCGAAACAAGAGTCGACCGTTTCTATCGCGCTGACGGGTCAAACCGTATTAGACAACACAGCTGTTGTATTCACAGACCACGGCATCGAAATTCGTTTCCGTATTAATTTACCAGCTGATGGTCGTAGCATTCTTGCTAAGAAAGCGAACAACATCATCACTTTCTACTTACCGAAGTTTATTCGTCGCGCGACGCTTGAGCGTGAGTTAAACATCGATGCAATGATCAAACATTGTGAAACGATTGAAGACCAAGAAGCGCTGCGTGCTCAATTGGATGAAAACAACCTAGCCGCTTTCGTTGCAAACGGCAGTGTGTTACCTCGTATCGCGGGTAACTGCGACCTTCCAATGAAAGACGCGGTACCTTTCGCGGCTCCAGAATCATTGAGTGTTACGTTAAATACTCCAAACCAAGGTGACGTGACCGGCCTAGGCATTCCAAAAGGCATTACGCTGATCGTTGGTGGTGGTTTCCATGGTAAATCGACACTGTTGAACGCCGTTGAACGTTCTATCTACAATCATATTCCTGGTGACGGTCGCGAAGGCATTGTAACTGCGATTGATACGATGAAGATCCGCGCTGAAGATGGTCGATGTGTGCACAGCTTGAACCTGTCAAACTACATCAACCATTTACCAATGCAGAAAGACACATCTGACTTCAGCACACAAGATGCGTCAGGTTCTACGTCTCAAGCGGCTTGGTTACAAGAATCGATTGAAGCCGGCGTTCAAACTCTACTTATCGATGAAGATACGTCAGCGACTAACTTCATGATTCGTGACGAGCGTATGCAAGCGCTAGTGTCAAAAGGCGATGAGCCAATCACACCACTTGTCGACCGCATTGGTCAGCTTCGTGAAGAGATGGATATCTCTACCATTGTTGTAATGGGTGGCTCTGGTGATTACCTAGATGTCGCGAACACTGTGATTCAAATGCACGACTACCAAGCGGTAGATGTGACTGAAAAAGCAAAAGACGTGATTGCTCAGCACCCTACTCAGCGTACTAACGAATGTGAAACTGCTTTAGAAACGTTTGTACCGCGTTCATTGAACCGTGCTTCACTGATGAACATTCTGACTGACGGTAAATTCCGTGTTAATGCTAAAGGCAAAGAGTCACTGCGTTTTGGTAAAGAGTTTGCAGACCTTTCTGCGCTTGAGCAATTAGAATCACCGTCTGAAGTGAATGCGATCGGTTGGGCTTGGTTCCAATTCGCACAAACTCCAGGTTGGTCAAACAACCCTGCTAAAGAGTTTAACGCTATTTTAGAAAACGAATGGCACGCTAACATGCCTAACTACGGTGACCTAGCGAAACCAAGAACGTTAGATGTGATGGCTGCTCTGAACCGTATGCGTAAATCTCAGTTCAAGCCTTCGAACTGATTTCGTTAAATATCGGATTTATTGTGCTTCTAGGTTTTTGAAGTTTTAATCTTCTAATTTACTAAAGCTTCTAAGCCACTAAATAAGCAAATTAACCTTCTACGGCTCTCATTCTGAGGGCCGTAAATTTATCTAACCTCTTTTGACCTAACCTCTAGTGTCGTCAAAACTCTTGAACTTTATAAATTCATAAAACCAATCTTTACATCAATTACTTATCATCTTTTGTAATGAGAAAATTAAAGGCACTGTTTACCGCCATCTAATGCTGTCGATCCCTCAAAACATGACACAGCTTTTACAAAACCCTAGTGATATTCAGATAAAGTCCCGATTCGACAAGTGTAACCAAATGTAACAGACCCTTGAGGCTTCAATGAATCATAAACGCGTTAAGATGCGTGACCATAAAATCGAAGTGAACCTATTCAAAAACCGCGTAATCGTCGCGTTTTGTGGGATCTTGATGTTCACTCTTGTCTTAGTCGGCAATCTATACCGACTTCAAGTTGAAAATTTTAAAAGCTATCAAACTCGTGCCGATGGCAACAGAATCAAAGTATTACCTATCGCCCCTACTCGTGGACTTATTTACGACCGTAACGGCGTGTTGCTTGCAGAGAACAAGCTTGTCTTTGATCTAACCATGATTCCTGAGCAAACCGATGATGTCGATGCAATGCTCACCAAGCTAGACAAATATGTCCCCCGTGATGCAGAGCAGATCGCTCGTTTCAAAAAACGCTATCACAACACCCGCCGTTTTAAATCTGTGACTATTCTAGAGAACTTAACGGAGGAAGAGATCGCCAAGTTCTCCGTGCACCAGTACCAGTTCCCCGGCTTATCTATCGATACCAGCTTAAAGCGTTTTTACCCGAATGGTGAGGTGCTTACCCATGTTCTTGGTTACGTGGCGCACATCAATGATAGCGATCTCAGAAAGCTTGAAGAACAAGGGATAGAAGCGAATTATCAAGCTACAACAATCATAGGAAAACTGGGTGTTGAACGTTATTACGAAGATATTCTGCACGGCACCAAAGGTTATCAAGAAGTCGAAGTAAACAGCCGTGGGCGAATAGTCCGAACCATTGAGTACGTGCCGCCAGTAGCTGGTAAAGATATCGTGTTAAATATTGACCTTGAGCTGCAAAAATACGTCTTTGAGCAACTTGATCACCGAACTGGAAGCGCGGTTATTCTCGATCCGAAAGACAACAGCGTGTTGGCGATGGCATCAAGCCCGAGTTACGACCCTAACCTATTTGTCGACGGCATTTCGAGTAAGAACTACCAACGTTTATTGAATGATCCGGCTCACCCGTTGGTTAACCGCACCACTCTAGGCGTTTATCCTCCTGCCTCAACCGTTAAACCATTTATGGCTGTGGCAGGACTGCAAGAACATGTCATCTCTGAAGATACCATCCGTAACGACCATGGCGTTTGGAGAATTCCTGGCTCTAGACGAAACTCTAAATCGTGGCGTGACTGGAAACGTTGGGGTCACGGACCTGTCGATGTCACTCAAGCCATTGAAGAGTCGGTAGATTCATTCTTCTATCAAACCGCTTTCGATTTGGGTATTGACCGAATTTCAAGTTGGATGAACCGATTTGGATTTGGTGAACCGACAGGCATTGATATCTATGAAGAAAGTACCGCCAACATGCCGACTCGAGAATGGAAGATGATGCGTTATCGCACCCCTTGGTATCAGGGTGACACAGTTCCGATTGGTATTGGCCAAGGTTATTGGACATCGACACCTATGCAACTTGCTAAAGCAACATCAGTATTAGTTAATCATGGTAAGGTGATGCCCCCTCATATCTTGAGAGCAACCTTAGATCACGGCGAAGATTTCAGTACACAACAACTTGTCGAACCGGAGCCAATGCCCTCAATCACCGAAGTACCGGATAGAATTTGGGATGTGCCAATCAATGCGATGCGACTCGTAAACCACGGTAATCGAGGCAGCGGCAGACGTGCATTTAAGGGAACTGAATACACGAGCGGCGGTAAATCAGGAACTGCACAAGTCTTTGATCTTGCGAAAGACCAGGTCTACAACTCGAAGAAACTCGCTAGACACTTGCTTGACCATGCGCTTTACACGGCTTTCGCACCGTATGAACACCCTGAATATGTCGCAACTGTGGTCATTGAACACGGTAACGGCGGTTCAAAAGTCGGTGCGCCTTATATCCGTAAAGTACTCGACTATGCCTTTGAACATAAAAGTGGCGAGAGCAAAGATCACTCCTAACACCAATAACTTAAGTCGCTACAGCACATAACGTAGTTACCCAAAACATAACGTAATGACGACAAAGCCCCACTTGTGTCACTCACAATGTGGGGCTTTCTGTTTTAGGGTTCTAAGCAATTAGACAGCTAAAAATGCCTGTCGATTATGAGCTTCTTAATACATGCCATGCTTCACAGAGCGTCTGAAATTTTGCGGTGTTGCCTTCGTCTCTGTCCGGATGCCATCTCAATGCCAGTTGTCGCCAACGTTTTCTAATTTCATGGTGTGTCGCGTCTAAAGGTAACTCAAACAGGTTCAATGCTCGACTTCGATCCATATCGAGTTCATCACCACCCACATACTTTCTATACCGAGTCCAAAATTCGTTCAACAGCCTTTTGACTTCACCTTCATCCGCTTCATAGTTAACCCAATTAATGTAGTATTCTCGAAGTGGGTCTTGATGATCGATGATGTGACTGCTTCCGTGATAACGACCATTCATCAATTCGATGTCCATCGCTTGGACTTGGAGCCAACCATCTGGGTGTAAGGTTTCTTGAAGCTGATAAAGCGCATTCATGATAAGGAAGTTCTTTTTAAACAACTCTTTCTCAGGCACAGCATCCAACACTGGCACAAACCCAAGATCGTTCAGATGAGCTGCCAATGTGTGTACTTTCCATCCGCTTGGCTTTTGCTTAAGCACTTCCATTATCGGCCAAAGCAATGGGTTTTCCATATGGCAATGAAAGTTTGCTCTCACATCTTGATAATTCGACATAGTTGACTCAGTTAGCTTCTCTGAATTAATGGATTTCTAGAACTGTGGATACTATAAGTAACCTGTTTCGCATCCGTTGCGTATCTTCTTTAATTGAAAGCGATTTTCTAAGATTTGTCGAGCTTAAGGACAAACAACTTTCTAACGTTTGGCTTAAAGGCACCTTTTATCGTCAAAACTGAGTACCATTTCGTTGAATGCAACCATTAGGGCGTGTTGACCTTTCGCGGTTAAATTTTGTTCGAGATAAAAGCGTTTTAATCGCGGCGAGGGAGAAGTAGCCTAGTCATTCTAAGCAAATCTCCCTCAACAAAGAGTAAAACGCTTTTAGCCGAACCCTTCGGGCAGCGTTTGCTGGTCATTTCTACTACGTTATCGGCTTCTCATGTAGGCTAGCTACACATCGATGCCTCTGCCTTGTATAAATACCCAGCAACTCGCTGCAAAAATCAGCTCGAAAGATCAACACGCCCTAGTAATAAAGCCGCAATTCTTTGGTACGGATACAAAAAAGGTCAGCGACTTAGCTGACCTTTCACATCTATCCCAATTTTAGGGACGAAGCATTGAACTGACTAGATAACGCCAAGCTCTCTTAGACGTTCCATTAGGTATTCGTTTGCTGTGTACTTTTCAGATAGCACTACTTCTGGTTTCGGGTGAAGGAATAGAGGCAAAGAGATACGAGACTTCTCTTGGCGTTCACCTGATGGGTTGATTACACGGTGAGTTGTCGATGGGAAGTAACCACCAGATGCTTCTTGAAGCATGTCACCGATGTTGATGATCATGTTACCGAAGTCACATGGAACATCTAGCCACTCGTCATTTTGAGCTTTAACTTGAAGGCCCGGCTCGCTTGCAGCAGGAAGAACCGTCAGTAAGTTGATGTCTTCGTGTGCCGCAGCGCGGATTGCACCTGGCTCTTCATCACCTTGCATTGGTGGGTAGTGAAGAACACGAAGCAGAGTCTGTTCACTGCCGTTGATCATTTCTGATAACGCAATAGAGAATTTCTCTTGTACTTCTTTAGGAGCATGAGCTTCAACCCAACCTAGCAGCTCTTGAGCAAAAGCATTCGCACGTTGGTAGTAATCTAGAATCTGTTCTTTCAGCTGCTCAGGGATTTGACCCCATGGGTATACGTGAAAGTACTCTTTGATGTCTTTTACAGTGTGGCCCTTAGCAACTTCAGACACTGAAGGTGGAAAATATCCATCTTGTGTTTCAACATTAAAGTGGAAGTTCTCTTTTTCTTCAGAGATGAAGAATTGGTACCAGTTTTCGTAAATTGACTCAACAAGCTCTTTCGGGATTGGGTGGTTCTTAAGAACACCAAAACCAGTTTCACGTAGAGAGCGAACAAATTGTTCTGCTGCGTCGTCAGCAAGGTAATCGACAGTTTCCAGTTTCATGACTTTCTTTCTTGTTATGTAGTAATAGAGCGATTTTAAGGATCGCTTTGTTGTAAATCAAACTTTTGTGAAACTCTCGCAACCGTTTGTCTAGATACTGGGCGATAACGCCGGTTTTCAACAAATATGGTGATTAGAGCACAATTGAACACTGTTCATTATTGTGTAACTATACATGAAACTAATACAGGATCTGATGATGACAATTACGCCACTTGCTCAAAATAGACCATTACTGTCATTGACGACGCTGTATCTGATTGTGTTTCTATTTTCAGCGTTTGCTCCCTCTTCAAGAGCGGTATGGATTGCCGAAATTGTCCCAGCGCTTGCGATATTGGTGGGAATCTGGTGGTTATCAACAAAGCTCACCTTCACTAAGACAGCTTACGTTTTAATGTTTATCTGGCTAATTTTGCATACGATAGGCGCGAAATATACCTTCGCAGAAGTGCCATTTGATTGGTTCAACAACATGATAGGTTCTGAGCGTAATAACTTTGATCGTGTTGCGCATTTCTCAATTGGCCTTTATGCTTACCCACTCGCTGAGTACTTGATTCGTAAAAAACTGGCTCAACCGGTGCTTGCATGTTTCTTTGCGTTATTTGCGATCATGAGTGTTGCTGCAGGTTATGAAATCATCGAGTGGTGGTACGCGGAGATTGCAGGTGGTGATGAAGGTATCGCATTCCTTGGTTCACAAGGCGATATTTGGGATGCACAGAAAGATATGCTGTGTGACACCACGGGCGCAATTGTCTCGCTATTACTTCTTAAGCTTCAAGGGCGTGTCAATGCTTACTAAGCTCAATTATTTACACTGAGTATCAAAAGCAACGTTGAAATGCCACACACAAACCGTGCTGTGGCATTTTTAGTTTCAGCATTGTTTGCTCGTTTTAATATGACTGGTCGTTTCATCGTGACAGGTTATTTCATCGTTACCTTGCCACCAACAAACTTGTAGGCTGGCGTACCTCGAACCAAAGTGTCTCGCGCAAATTCAATCCCGCATTCAGGGCACACACATGGTTTTGTCGTGAAATCTTCAACGATACGCTCCTTAAAACATTTCACGAGTGCACCTTTGCCACCTTTCCGATACTTAAAAAGCTGCGTTTTACATTTGGCACAGAAAATCTGAACCGTCTTGGTCGGTTGTTTCTTGTTTGGTTTAGCCATAGAAGTTAATGATTGAACTCTTTATTTCTTAAGTTTAGGGGCGACAAGAACCAAGCTTATCCCTAGAAGTATAACGGTTGATGAGACTATAAATTGCATGGTGACAGGTTCAGATAAAAGTAATACACCACCAAGTGTCGCGATAACTGGAACAGAAAGCTGTGCAATAGACGCCACCACGGTATTCAGCTTTTTCACCACGTAATACCACAAACTATAACCCACACCAGAAGCCACAGAGCCCGATATAACCGCGTAAATCAAACCTTGTTCAGTGATAGACACTTGCGTTAACGCATTAGGAATCAAAACTAACAAGCTTAATGCCAAAAGGATAACTAGCGAACTGAATCCAAAGTTAGCGGTGGTCGATTGCAGTGCGTTTGACGATGTCTTTCCTGCCAATGTGTAAATGCCCCACCCAACTCCGGCCAGAGACATCAAGATAATAGAAACTAAATCAGGTGCCTGTGTCGATTCCGTTGGCATTAATAAATAAACAAGCCCTGCTACCGATAACAAACATCCGCCCCATTCAATCAATGACATTCTGTTGCCAGAAAACAAGTGCGCGGCAATCATCGTAAATTGCACCGCGACAAACAACACCAGAGCACCAAGACCTGCGCCAAGCTCTAAGTAAGCAAACGAAAAACCAAACATATACACGAGCAGTGACAATATTGATGTGAGTTGAAACTGTGATTTGAGCTTTGTGTATAGCGATGTGTTACTTGCTAACTCACTTTTAGCTTTAGATTGGGAAGATAAAGCTAATAAAATCAAAAGCGTAAGCGCACCAGATAAGATGCGAACGATCGAAAAGCTCAAAGGATCGATCGTTTGATCCATTAAGGCCCAGCGACACAGAACTGAATTCGCAGCAAATGCCACCAGCGTAATAAATGTAACCATCAGAGTTTGCATCGTTTTTCCTAAATGAGTTATTTGGTCCTAATTGAGTTTTCTTGGATTTCAATCAACGTCAGGCTTCACCCAAACTTGGCTAAAGTCGAACCAACCTAATGCATTACATTTCGCGTTTTGCAACGTACCACATTGATCTTTATTGACGCCTAACCAGCAATGGAACATCGGGATCAATTGATTGCTTTGGACTAGTTGTTTACCTAACTGTCTTGCTGGGAATTGCTCGAATTCACCAGAACGCCAACGGTCAATCATGTGACACCATTGGTCGAAGTCTTCTGCCGGGCTAGATTCATCAAGAAAACTGTAGTCCATTAACCAGCCAGCCAAGGCGTCGTCTCTGTTATTGGCGATGCCCATAGGGTTAATCCAAACATCAACATCATCGGCGTGCGGAGGATCGGTTTCGTAACCGTAAAGATCAACATCGACGTTGTATTGCTTCAGCACCGTGACAATCGCCTTTGCAAGCGTTGGGAACATTGGGTGTTGGCATTGATACGCTAATCTTATGGTAGGCTTCGAATCTGCTGGTGGACAAACGGGCACTTTTAACTTTATGTCATACCAACCGGGTTTTATCCCATAAGCGTGTAACACGCCCAAATCGATAACAGTCTCTTTTGGAATATGAACAAACAGATCCGCCGCATTCAACGCGTTAGATAAAAACTGTGCCCATGCGGGATCTTGTGCAATACCTTTCTTTCTATTGAGCAGTAAATACGTGCAGCCAGGATCGAGTTCTACTTCATCGCTATCGCCACGGTCGGCCATAACAGGCTTAGATAGGCTTGGGTAAACCATTGAAGAATAAGCCTCATCCACCACCCAAACTTCAACGCGATCAATTAACGGTCTAAAACCAAAGTACCCATTAAAAGCGGTTAACACGAGTTGTTTCTCGTCGTTCTTTTCAATGCGATAAGGTCCCGTTCCAATCGGTCGAATATCGTAGTCTTCACCACGTAAAGTGATCGGTAATGTGACTTTAGCGACCGATTCCGTTAGTGCGAGGGGAAAATACTTGTCTGGACGTGTGAGAAAAACATCTACTACACAATTTGCAGGTGAAGAGACATCTTTGATATGCGAAAACATGTTGAGAGGTTCGAGTGCAAGCAGTGTATCCACAACATGATTGGTTAACAGAGGTTCCCCGTTATGGAAACGAACACCGGGTCTCAAGAAGAATCGCCATTGGTAATCGCTAATCTGCTGCCACGAGTGCGCAAGATCAGGCTGGAGCTGATCGTTTTCATCCAAACGCGTTAGACCACTGAAGACTTGGCAGGCGATGTGTTGCTCTGAACGACGCATAGACTTTGTCGGATTAAGCATGGATAGCGGACGGTAATAAGGCAAACGAATAACTTGTTCGCCTTCTTGATACTGTACACCCAAGTAGTTTTGAATAACTTGGGTGAGTTTGGCAGCATTGTGATCAAGCACTGACAGCGCCTGTCCAATTTTGCCTTCTTGTAAATAGCGTCTTGCTAGGTTCTCGCTGACATCACAACGATTCTGTTTAAAGATAAGTTGAGATAACTTCCCTCGACCAGCTGCAGGTAACCATTCTACCCACCCTTCTTCTTCAAGCTTGTTGAGTACCATTCGGGCATTACGACGGGTACAACAAAGCACATCCGTGATGTCGTCGAGTTGAACATCAGAATCTTTACCATCGAAGTATTCAAACAGGGTTTCAAATTGAACGCGAAGTCTTGGGCTGCTCATAAAGAGGAAAACTTATTCAAAGGACATTGAATTCAGTTTCCCTATTTTATGGCGTAAAATCAATATTACTGACACAATTTTATTGTGAATTATGAGTACGACATCCTAAGATGTTATTCAATCTTAAGGGTTAAGTGCCTTTACCGTAAAGGATTACATTACATCGCAGCCAATTTCATTAGCGATTTCACGGAGCTGCTGTTCATCGTCTAATTTTATCGACCATTTACACTCAGAACCGTTAGCTGAAATAACATTTGCCCCTTTTCCGATCAATTGAATTGCATCAACTTGGGCTTGCAGCGTGACTCTATGCTCCCCATCTAAACGAACAACCAATTCATGTGCGGTTGCGATGACTTTTCCACTTTTAAACGTTATGACCATGGGCTTCTCGGGTTACTTCTTTAAATACTGATTGCTTGTTCTAAGTACTGATTATTTCTTCTAAAGACAAAACCAGCGTACGACTGCCTAGTCTGTTATCGCTTATGTTTCTTAACGGCAATGGTTAAACGGCTGGTACAAACTAAGCGTTGACGATCATCAGTGATATTGATCTGCCATACTTGAGTAGAGACGCCCAAGTGAATAGGCTCAGCAGTACCAATGACATGCCCTTCACGCATTGACCTTACGTGGTTCGCATTGATATCGAGCCCAACGCAATAATAGCCTTCTGGTACGCAGAAGTTTGCAGCCAATGAGCCAAGCGTTTCTGCTAGCACAACCGATGCGCCGCCATGAAGCATACCCAGTGGTTGGTGCGTAAAGTGACAAACCGGCATGGTTGCTACCAAAGAATTGTCATTTACTTCGGTGTAAACAATGTTGAGGTGTTCAATTAAGGTATTTTTTGAGGTCGCGTTGAAGGTATCTAGGTCAACGGGCTTTTTCCAAATACTCATATAGGTTCCTTAATTATTGATCTTGTTATCGCGTGCATAGCTTTTTTCTATATTACCGCTGTTAGTTATCTTACAGCCCTTAGCTATTACGCAAGTTGATGTTAACATGCATAAAAACCGAATACACAGAGGATATTGTATGACGTCATGGATGAAGTTTGCCTCGCTTCTCACACTTGCAGGCCTAACCGCGTGTAGCGCTTCTCCGACAGGCAGAAACCAATTGCTGCTTTTTTCAGATAAAGACATGTCTCAGCTTGGAGCACAGTCTTTTGAACAAATGAAAAAAGAACAACCCATCAGCAAAGATGCCAAAACTAACGCTTATGTACAGTGCGTAGCGAACAGCATCACTCAATATATTCCTAAACAAGGTTTTAGTGAATGGGAAGTTGTTGTGTTTGATAGTGATCAAGTGAACGCATTCGCCCTACCTGGCGGAAAAATCGGTGTATACACAGGGTTACTCAAGGTTGCAGTCAATCAAGACCAACTCGCGACGGTTATCGGTCACGAAGTGGCACACGTTTTAGCGGACCACAGTAATGAGCGCCTTTCTCAGTCTCAAATCACTAATACGGGCTTATCTATTACTAACGTTGCGTTAGGTGCATCAGAATACAAACAGTATCAAGGTATGACGATGGCCGCGTTAGGGTTAGGCGTTCAATATGGCGTTATTCTACCGTATGGGCGAACTCAAGAGTCTGAAGCCGATGTTGTTGGTTTAGAGTATATGGCTCAAGCAGGTTTCGATCCAAACCAAAGTGTCAACTTGTGGCAAAACATGGCGAAAGCATCAGGGGGTAATCAACCGCCAGAGTTGCTTTCTACGCACCCTTCCCACAGTACGCGTATTAAAGATCTACAAGCAACGATAAAAACGCTTCCTCAATCAGGTTCACCAAGACCAAATTGCAAAGCGTAATCTAAGTAAGAATCGCCTAGCTGGTGTAAATACAAAATGCCCTATCCATATTGGTTAGGGCATTTTCAGTTTCTTGCTTGCTAACAGTTCAAGTGCACTAAGCAGCTGGATAATTCCAACAACAGAAACTCACTCGTTAAGTACCAAGAATTTGTAATGGTAGGCTTAATAGCTGATCACCAGTAGATGCAAAATACCAGATAACACCAATCAAACTGCTCACTAAACCTACATACCAAACGAACGACACGACTTGCCCGTATTTGTCTAACGGTAACAAGTGACTGTGATGACGTCCTTTCCATTCAAACAGTATTTCAACACTGCCCATGATCAATAAGAAACCAAACAGGGTTAAATTCAACTGATAACTCAATACCACACCAGCAACGGCAGCCGCGACACAAAGTACAATGCCAAGCACACTGTTCATCGAGAAACTGATACTTTTTAGTACATGTCCGCCATCGAGAGGCAAAATTGGTAATAGATTAAATAAGTTTAATAACGCGTTAAATACCGCAAGCCCAGCGAAGAACATTTCGCCAGTCGCCCAGTACAACACCATAAATATCAACGACAATATCAAGCCAAACAATGGCCCCATGATTGAGATAACCACATCTTGCCAACGCGTATTAATCTTTTCATCGGATAACGCCAAGCCACCAAGAAATGGTATCAAATAGATCCCTTTGGTTTTCATGCCGAAGTATTTCATCGCTCTAATATGACCGTACTCATGGAACATTAAACAGGCGATTAAGGCCAAAGCGAACTGAATTGAAAACAACCATGAATAGGCCGCTAAACTCGCAGAAGCAAGTACGACCTTGATTAGCTTGGCGCTTTTAAGCGCTTTCATACCAAGCGACACCAACCCAATTAAGCTAAAACGCTTCTCTGGTTTAGGAGCGACAACAGGAGTTTGTTGTTCAATATCTTTGGTGTTTCGATTGCCTTCGGTAATGGTTTGCCCATTCACCGACGCTTTATACGTCATCTCAAACGGTTGCCACTGAACGGTCGATTCAACGTGACACTGCAACGTTTCTTCGCCAGCGCGTAGTGTAAATTCGTGTTTTCGGGCGTCTTCTTGGTCTGTGGTCGCATCTAATTGAGATACCAAAGTGTTATCCCAATACAACTGTTGCCACCCTGCCATTGATCCTTCTAAACGAAGCGGTTTTCCAAGAAACTCTATCGCGAGTAATTCCAAACTTAAAATTCCAATTTAATGACTTCTAACGAGTGTCGATATTATGCCGATTTAGCGAATGGTGGTAAACAGAAACAAAGTTGTTACATATTGAGCTATTGAACACTATTTATACCGCAACGATGCATAAACACTCTGGTCACACCTCCAACCACGAATAAATTATTGATTATACTTATATTATCGATGTTAAAGTGCCGCCCCTTTAAAACATAACCTCACAAAATAACAACTCTTTCTTTGACTTTATATAAAACATGAATTTAACATGTCATTTACATTAGAGCTTCAACACCAAAAATGCTCAGTGTGTTTTCAAACCATAATAACGAAATTCGATGCCCTAGGAGGGTCAAGGATGAAAACAATACAACGCTCTCTCGTTTCACTTTCAGTACTATTTGCATGTAACTCACTTGCGGCTGGTTTCCAAGTTGCTGAGCATTCTGCCTCAGGTCTTGGTCGTGCCTTTTCAGGTGAAGGTGCAGTAGCTGATAACGCGAGTGTACTAGCGAGAAACCCCGCCGCAATGACCCTATTTGATACAGCCCAATTTTCAGGCGCGGTTTCTATCGTTGATCCAGAGGTTAACGTTTACGACGTTGACGCTAACGAGCATTCAAAAGATGTTGCTCCATTACAAGTCGTGCCAGCCGCATATTACATCAGCCCAATCAACGAAAAATGGGCTTGGGGTATCGGTATGTTCACCAATTATGGTGTTGCTACGGATTACCCTGATGACATCTCGGCAGGTGATATGGCTGGTGATACGTCGCTCTTATCTGTAAATCTAAATCCAAATATTGCGTATCGCGTGAATGAATCATTTAGCGTTGGTGCAGGTTTAAACCTTGTGTATGCGGAAGCTGAACTTACTCGCCATAAAGGCGAGCTCGCTAACTTTGTTGGTGGAAATCCATCTGACAAACTTATAGGCATGACCGGTGAAACATTTGCCTATGGTTGGAATGTTGGCGCGATGTATGAGCTGAACGAAAACAATCGCTTTAGTATCGCTTACCGCTCTTCTGTTGATCTTGATTTCGATGACGGTGAATTTACCAGCTACGATTCAGGTAGAGCAACATCTCCCAAGGTTGATGGTCGTCTTCAAATCGAGCTTCCTTCTATTCTGGAGCTTTCAGCATTTCACCAACTTAACGAACAATGGGCAATTCACTACGGTTGGCAACAAACTGATTGGAGTACTTTTAAGGAGTTAAAAGCAACAAGTCCAGATTGTACTGACAACGGTGTAGCTGGTCAGTGCTTCTACAAACCTGAAAAATATGAAGACAACAATCGATATTCATTAGGCGCGACGTACCAACTAAACAGTAAGTGGACATTAAGAGCTGGTTACGCTTATGACGAACAAGCTGGTGAAGCAACTTTAAGCATTCCTGATAGTGATCGTATGTGGTACAGCGCTGGCTTCACTTATGTTTGGAGCGAAAATATGACTGTCGATGCCGGATTCGCACTTGTTGTAAGTGATGACGGTGAGTTCACTGAGACAAATGGTGCCCAGCAAGAAAGGACGTTCGAAGCAGAAGGTACCGCTTACCTTTCTTCAGTTCAGCTTAACTACACTTTTAACTAAATTAGGATCGTATCATGAAACGTAACTTTAAGATTTCTCTACTATGTTCAGCGATCCTGCTATCAGGTTGCGGCGACAACACTGAAAGTTCGGGAACAAGTAACCAGCAACTTGAAGCCTATCTAGAAACGTCTTTGGCAAGAGCGACAACTCAAAAAATGCTCTTGCAAGGTAGTAATGCATCAGTTCCTTTAAGCAATAACCTATTATTTGACTCTACAGATGGCACGTTAGCGATCCCAACAGGTGGCGACGATAGCATTTCTAACCCAAAAGCAGCATTAAATTATGCCGATGGTTTTTCGACCAGCATGCCAATTTACATCGAGTTTGAAGGCGACGGTTTTGGTGATACTCCTGGAGTTGTTACTTCCGGAGTGACATTGTTGAAGCTTTCTAAAAAGCTAACAGACACATCCACAGCGGCTCAAGTACCAACACCTGTTGCTAGCTCTGAATACAAAGTTTACAAAGTAGGCTCAAACCTAGCAATTACACCTAATACTCCTTTTGATGAGAAGTCTGAATATTTGCTTGTTGTTACTGATGACGTTACAGATGTAAATGGTAACCCAGTAGGTACATCGCAAAGCTATGCGGCTCTCAAAACAGCCACTAAAACTTATTCAACCGGTGACTTAGCTAGTGCGCAAACTTTAATTAAAGGTCAAGAAGCTATAGCTGCCGCTGTTGGTATTGATGCGGAAAAGATTGTGTATTCAGCTTGGTTTACTACAACTTCTGTTGGTGATGTTCTTGCCTCTACAGCATCGTTGATTGGCGGAATGATTGATGCTGGGGCCCCACTTTCGACTTATTGGAATGGCAGCGCAAACCCAAATAATATCGATCTGACAAACGCTTACAATCTTAGTTTAGATTCCTCATCAACAACACCATTTGCTACAGCAATCGCTGCAGATGCTGACTTTAAAAAATATCTTGCCGATGACGATGCAACAGAAAATGCCACTTTGATTGGAGGGATAAATCTCCTTTACTCTAACGCTGGTATCAGCACTACGTCGGTAAACGTGACTAAAGGTACTGTTCAACTCCCATATTTCTTGGAAACCGATCCAACTAAGTTCTCTACAACGCCATTTGCATCAGCATTGGACAGTTTAGCGGTTATAAAAAGCGCACTAACGGATAACTCTACAAGTTCTTTCGTTGGTGGAGAGTTGGTTAAATTAGGATTAGACCCAACAAACCTTAGCGCAGCTGATGTCACGACTTTAATGGGAAAAACACTCACAAAGGACGCAAGTGGAACAGCTCTAGATAGTGATCGCATTGTCACTCAGTATTCACCAATACCACAAATTAAATCACTTGAAGCTGTTGATGTGCTTTTGTTTACTCCTGTGACTGACCCAATAACCGGGGTTGTAATCTACCAACACGGTATTACCTCTGTAAAAGAGAATGCGTATGCGTTTGCGGCAAACTTAACGGCTGAAGGTCTTGCTGT
The DNA here is from genome assembly GCF_041474575.1 of Vibrio sp. 10N.222.51.C5. Lineage (NCBI taxonomy): Bacteria > Pseudomonadati > Pseudomonadota > Gammaproteobacteria > Vibrionales > Vibrionaceae > Vibrio > Vibrio sp. 10N.222.51.C5. The sequence continues at coordinate 4,691 of NZ_JBFRUJ010000066.1, read as the reverse complement.
CATTGCAATTGACCACCCTATTCATGGGTCTCGTTCACTTGCCGGAGGTGCTATTTCAACTAACGATAATGCTCTGTACTACTTGAATCTAAGCGCTTTGCCCGTTGCGCGTGACAACATCCGTCAAAGTGCACTTGATGTAATAGGTCTTCGTATGGCACTTGAAAAAGTGGGGAATGACTTTACTGGTACACCATTAGCCGGAGTTGATGTAAAAGACACAACCGTTAAATTTATGGGCCACTCATTGGGCGGTATTACTGGATTTACGTCAGTAGCTACATCTGAAATTGCTGGTACACATAAATTTAGCTCGGCGGTATATGCTAATTCAGGTGGGCACATTGCTGAATTACTCTTCGCATCGGAAACCTTTGGCCCCGAAATTAAACACAATCTAGCTAAACAGTTAAATGCAACGTATCGGGATTCAGTGGCTTCAGCTTGTACTGCGGCTGACATTGAAGATGGCGATTGCTATACCGCTTTTGCTAAGGAAAATCCAACTAGTGCCGCAGCAATTGAAACTGAATTAGTTGCATTTAAAGTCGCCGCTCAAACCCTTATTGACACGGTCGATCCACATTCAATAGCAAACACTGAGGACCAGTCATCAATTAGCTCTAGCTATCCAACGTTGTTGATCCAGTCGCAAAATGATGAAACGGTACCAAACAATGGCAATGATGATAATGGTGCACCGTTATCATATACGGCTTCATTTGTTGGCTCTGAAGGGTTAGATTCGACGTTAGGATTGACTGACTCAACAAAAGCTAGCCCTTCAACTGGGAATCGTGTGTTTGTTCAATATAACGAAATAGCTAAACACTCAACGATCATCGGACCGCAAGCAGACCTTTCTGATGCCACTCATACCCTATCAATGAGAGCTCAAGTAGCTGATTTCTTAGAATCGGATAGCCTTGATGCAGCAGCACCGGATGCTTTATTGGAATAACTAAGACTTAAGCTTTTCACTAAACCAAATGCCAGCCTAACCGCTGGCATTTTTGTCTCTGTCGTTCGAACAAGTCCCCTAGTTGACCGTTTGCATAAAACTTTAAAACACAAATGGTTGATCTCAGCTAAAATTAATCAAGACAGAATACCGTACGACCTCTTTCTTTATTGTAAATAAAGTGGATAATAGCCCCGTAATTTAATACCTAATAAATGTGAGTCCATTATGTCTTCTGAAGCTACTATGCTAGAACGCTGCCAATCTAAATGTGAACTATGTGGTTCTGATTCTTCTCTTACTGCATACGCAGTGCCGCCACACAGCCACGTAACAGTGGATCACGGCATCATGGTATGTGACAAATGTCTTGGTGAGATTGACGATCCTAAAGATATCAACCACTGGCGTTGTCTGACTGACAGCATGTGGAGCCAGGAAGCGCCAGTTCAAGTAACGGCATGGCGTCAACTTACTCGTCTGAACACAGAAAGCTGGGCTCAGGACGCGCTAGACATGATGTACCTTGAAGAAGAAACATCAGTTTGGGCACAAATCGGCATGTCTGCTGATGACAAGCCTCTTGATGTGAATGGCGTTGAACTTAAGAAAGGTGACGACGTAACAGTAATCAAAGACCTGCCAATCAAAGGTACTAACCAAGTGATTAAGCAAGGTACTGTTATTCGTGGTATCAGCGTTGGTGACGATCCTAAGCTTGTTTCTGGTAAAACAAACGGCGGTCAATCAATGTACGTAATCGCTGAGTTCTGCCGTAAGAAGTAATCTTACTGTAAGAAAGTGATAGAAAACGAAAAGGCGCTAATTAGCGCCTTTTTTCTTGGAAAAATTTAACCTATTCCGTTGTTCTAGAAACCACTGCCTACGTTAAAGTAGATAGCGCGTTCTTCATGGCTTTGCGCATAATCCATCCCAAGGTGCAAACCGTAACGTCTCGCGATTTGGTATCGAAAGCCGACACCTCCGGCATTGACGGTACTGTCGTGGCTTATGCCGTTATCTTGCTTTGCAACCCCTGAACCGTAAAACCCAGACACCTTCCAACGATGAGTGATGCTATACGTCAATTGGCCTTGGATTGTTTCAATCTCATCTCCTTGGTACCGATAAGATGACACCCCGCGTAACGACACGTACGGTTTCGCTGTGGGTGATACAAACAGGTCTTGCTGTTCGAAGCTTTGATAATTTGCAGCCAAGCCTAACGTCCATTTATTGGCAATTGGGATATAGGCTTCGCCATCTATGTTCAAATTTCGGTAATTGTAATCACTGCCAATCGCATCGTCGTACACCATGTAATCTGCAGACAATTTGTAACCTTTGGTTGGATAAAATAAATTATCTCTTGTGTCATATTCAGCCTCCAACCCTAAACCAGAAGTAACCGATTCGTTACCCAAAATTCGGTCTAAAACCATGTTATCAAATTCAATCTCAGACTTAGCTAATAACTGCTTTATTCCCAACATCCAAGGCGTATGCCCAATCCGGAACTGCACCTTTTGTGAAAGTACGGCTACCGAAGTTGACGTGCCTATTCTAAGGTCATGATCTATGGGGCCCCAGTTGATTGATGTGTACAAATCCAAATTCGCAACACCAAAGCCGCCGCCTCCTGTGTAACGAATGGAATCATTCATCCAAGATCGTCTATGGCCACCAAATACAAACCAAGTTTCGTTCTCTGTCCCTACTGCGCCCACTACTGACATTGCTGAGGGTACTAACTGCGCACCACCATCTATGGCAGAAAGAGCAGCTTGCTTTCTTTGTCGCTTTTCCTCATCCGTCTCATGTAAAAACAAACCAGCCACACCGCCGCCGTACCCCACCGCAGGCTCGGTAATCAAAATTGGGATAGGCAAAAAGCCATATGCGTTTTCCGCAAGGTGATGCCCCATATCAAATTGACCATCAACAGGATCATAAAACGATGCGAAAGAAGATGTTGTAAATAAAAAGCAGGAAAGAAGAACAATGCCGCCGCAGCGAGTCATAAAATTTGCCTCATAAAAAAGACCGGGTAACGAAACCCGGCCGAAAGTTTGCTTCCTTGCAATAAACATAGAAATTAAACACTTATTGCCAATAAAGGGGGTCCTTAATCGACGGGCATAGAATAGGCCAAATAATGGTGTTGCCCTACTCCTATATAGAGGATGTCGCCCTACAAAATTAAAGAGCTTTCGAGATGACAGAAACGCAAAAGGCTCATATAAATGAGCCTCTATTAATAAGTTACCTACATTCTTCCTTTGCTAATATTGACTCAATACTCGATCAACATGTTCTTGTATAACAGATAAAACCGATAATTTTACATCCTTCACTTGCTTAGAATGATTGCACCAAAGCGCAAAACCGAATTTGAATCCTTGGTGCATTTCAGACGACTGTATAGGTTCAATGTCGTAATGGGAAAATTCAGAATGAGCAAACGTTTTTGGTAACAGTGCCCACCCTAAACCGGCTTCAACCATTTTAATAACTAACGCCAATTGATCGACTTCTTCGTTATCGGAGCTGATGGTTACTTTTTCTGACATTCCCTCTTCAATAAACGATCTCAAGATAAACTGCGTTGAATTTCTTAACGCTAAAAGTACATCCTCTTGCGCCAAAGATGAGAACTCACCATTTTTTTGAACGAATGGGGAAAACTCAATGTGACCTAGAAAAGTCGCATCAAAGCTGTGTATACCCCGGCTGTCATGCACATTGACTAATCCAAAGTGGTACTCGCCACTTTGAAGGCCCTTCTTAATATCCTTTTTGTTTCGGATTAAAAAGTTCACTCGCATCATCGGGAAATCACGACGCAGTTTCTTTCGAATATCCAAAAGCATTTGATGAGGTATCACACCAGAATAAGCAAAGGTGATGTTTTCCAACCCGCCATAAGAGAGGCTCAATGCTACCTTATCGAAGGTACGAGCTTGTTCAATGGTTTGTTTAGCGTAATGGTAAAGAAGATGCCCGTCTTCTGTCGGCTTTACAGAGCGCCCAACCCTTTCAAATAGGCTTACCGCGAGTTGGTCTTCAAGGTTAGTAATAACCTGCCCGATTGTCGTTCTGTGTTTATTGAGTTTAACGGCGGCTTTGCTGAAAGAGAGTTGGTCATAAACGGTAACGAACGCGAGAAGTTGTTCAATGCTGAAATTCATTTTGTTGTGCTTACTTTTAATCGTTATGTATTTAAATTATCACAGGTTGGCGAAATATCTACTTTGTCAGAATAATATTAGTGAAAATAATTCGTCAATTTGAAACAAAAAACCTACTTAAGCTAGTAGGTTTTATCGTTGATGTCAAACGAATAACTTAAATTGCATTCGATAACTCGAGCTAGATAGTTAAAGTCCCCAGAATCACCGTGGTAATTACGGTAAACATCGACACTGAAATATCTAGGTTGGTCCACTTGAATATGCTCAGCAATTCGCTGCTCGATGGATTCTAGAGTTTCACCTGTTTGCGAGTAAATGTATTTCTTGGTGGTCTTTTGAAGCTGGCGTTCTTTAGCTTCTTTGTGTGTGACGTAATTGTTCACGTCAACCCACTGACCAATGTAGTCAATCTCCACGTAGTCTGAATTTTCTTCAACCATGAACAACGCCGCTTCTTGTTGAACGTCGGCCAGTTGTAGCATGTCGTTATCGACTTTTTGCTGTTCCATTGAGGTCACATTTTGTGCCATGGCAGCGCT
>NZ_JBFRUJ010000065.1:0-25177 GCF_041474575.1 Vibrio sp. 10N.222.51.C5 | reverse complement strand
TCGTTTACCTTGCTTGAGTTGCTTCCACTGTTGAATCGCTTCCTCATCAATCCAGAATGTCAGTGAACCACGATTGATTAGGGCTTGGTTATATTGTTTCCAGTTAGTTGTTCTGTAGCGAGGCTTTGGCATTGCTCTAAGTATGTGAGTGAACTTAGATGATCTGATCGTAGCTTTAAGCATTAGTTCCCTGATTTAGGAAACAAAGCCATTCGCACTTTTAATTTACATGCTTTTATTGGGATAACAAAAAGGCTAACATGCAAAAGCTTGCGCCCTTAAAAAGCTATGAGATATTAGAAACTTAACGACCCACATTAGATTCAAGGAATACAGAACATATGATGTTAAGAAAAACTACAATTGCTGTCGGTGTGCTGACAGTGTTAACGAGCTTAAATGCCAGTGCGGTACGCATGGGAACGGACGTTGCCGAAGCTGACTACCGCGACCATACAGTACGCTTTGAAGTCTCTAATCCAGAGGGGCTAACATCGACCTGTGGCGGCTTACTGATTTCTGGCGAATACATCCTTACGGCGGGACACTGTACTGGTGATAGTGCTTACACATCGAATTACACTGAATACCTGCCTTGGCTTGACAGTGGGGCGTCTAATTCCATTACCGTTTACAAGGGCGTTGAGCGATATGCTGACGGGATTAGCACCACCTATTCAAACCTTGATGTCTACGGTACATTTGAATCTGCCTACAACTCTATGTTGAATGAGTTAGCCTACATTGAATCCGTACATGGCGCGTCGAAATTCGCATTTCAACATGTCTGGTTTAATTTGGATTGGGCGCGTAGTTCTGGACAGCGAGATATTGCGCTCATTCAGCTTTCTGACAAAATACCGCAGCAACATCAAGCAGCCATTAAGCCTATTTTTGATAGTATCAGCGAAGCGTTTTATTTAGAAACAGGGGATACGTTTACCTTTCGTGGTTGGGGGAACGATGAAACAAATTCAGCTCCAACCGTAATGCAAGAGACGACTCTTGAACTGCCTTTTACAACTTATAGTTACAACCCTAACAAAGCTGTAGATAGAGCAGATGTAACCGCTGATTGTGACAGTTCATCAGTTGAATGTGAATATCGAACATTTGATTACCTTATCGTCAAACCGACTGTGGTGAGTGGAACGGCAAGTTCAGGGGATTCAGGCACACCGATGGTCTTAGATGGTAACGCTTTAATGGTAGCGTCTTCTGAGTATTTCGATCACACTCAAAATATGTTTGCAATCATTGGCATGTACCTAGAAAACATTGCTACTGCCATCAACAAAGTCACTGCGCCGTCAGAAATGATTTTTGATATTGTTGAGAGTGATACCAACTCAATCACCAGTACATTTAAAGTGCAAAACCTGACTCAGTTTACCGACTACGTAGCCCCTAGCTTAACGGGTGATATGGACAATTTCACGGTCACTGGCTGCGATGTAAGCCTCGACACTTACGAGTCATGCGAGCTTACCCTGACGGTTAACCCAAACGGCGTAGCTCAAAGCACTGACAGTAACGTAGAGCTTTATTTAAACGATACCAATAACACCATTATCCCTATCAGTTCGGTAATAGCAAAAGAGTTACCCGAAGATAACGACGGTAGCGACGGTAGCGACGGTAGTGGCAGTGGTGGCAGTAGCGGCGGCTCAACAGGACTGTTTTCGTTATTTGGGTTACTCGCCCTTACGCGATTGAGAAAGTCGAAGTAACATAGAAACCCACATGGTTCATCCGTGTGGGTTTTCTTAAAAGTGACAAATTTTTCATGATCGTCAAAACACCCAACCGAAACACCAACACCCTCTCTATCGAGAGCAACGGCGCGTACACGGCTCAATACCATGACATGACATTGACCAGCGTCTATCAGCCTATCTATGATTCAAATAACAAGAAAATCGGCTTAGAAGCCCTTGTGCGAGCGACCGATTCGACGGGTAAAAGCATTCCTCCAAACGCCATCTTTCATAATGAGAGCATTGCAGAGCGAGATTTGGTTAATATCAGCAACCTTTGTCAGCTAATCCACCTTAAAAACTTTGCGACTGCTCGGCAGAAAAGCAAAAAGAACTGGCTATTATTTCTCAACCTATCCCCTACCTGCTGTGAAGACATTGCCATTGGTAGCATTAACGATTTCTACAAAAAGCGATTTCTCAGGTCGCTTAACATGCGCGCAAACAATATCATTATGGAGTTTATCGAAACTCCATATGACTCGAATTACATTCTTGGCGTTGCCTCGCAACAGCTCAAGAACGACGGGTTTAAAGTGGCGTTCGACGACTTTTCCGGCACCGATAGCGATCATGAGAGATTAAGTCAGATAAGCCCTGATATTGTTAAGCTGGATATGTCATTGCTAAATCGATACATGTCGGGTGACAAGTCACCTCTTATGCGCTCCATCAAATCTGCTAAACTCATTGGTGCAAAAACTCTTATTGAAGGGATTGAAACGAGAGACGCTTTAATGAGTATGAAAAAGTTAGATATTGACTATTTTCAGGGGTACTTTCTCGCCAGGCTCGAACCGCTAAAACCAAAATAAAGGATGTGTTTACCATGGTAGGTGTGATTGAAAAAGGCGATTTGTTGCAACGCATGACTGACATTGAAAACCTCGATTCTTATCTCATTTCCATTTTATCCAATCTGAAATTAGTCCAATCTTCAATTCAAGACATTCCGCAATTCGAACGCGGGGCGACTCTGCCTGACAAGATCACACCGACCGAAGTCAAGCTATCCAAGTACTACCCTGCTTCGCCTGTGTTGTCGGGTTATCTAGGGCTAGGCCTGGGTGCTTCTTACGTCGATGTAGACTGGGCAAAAGATAAGTATGGATTCTCAACTTCTATCTTTGGTGGCTTAGAGTACAAATTTAGTGACCGACTAGCGTTGAACACACAAGTACGTTGGTTAGGCACGGTTGTCGACAACGATACCTCCGGTGTTTGTAATATCCCAAATAACGGGCAAGAGTGCATCATTCGCTTTGATACCGACTGGATGAACCAATTCCAAGCCAATGTCGGACTGAGTTTTACTTTCTAAGCGGCTCAATGAAGCAAAAATATAAGATCGGCCCAAACTAAAAAACCAGCTAAATGCTGGTTTTTTCATTATTAAAACGGTTTTAGTTCAGGTTAGAACTTATAGGTAACACCTAAAGCGCCGCCCACTTGCAACTCAACACCTTTATACATATCGAGTTCAGGGTGAACTTGAGCGTAAGCATTCCAACCTTCGTAGAAATTCACTTTCACGCCTAACGGCAAGCGTAAGCCAAAGTCGTCATTCCATTCAGCCCAAGCACCAGCACCGACGTACCAGCTCAACGGAGCTTCAGTCTCGAACTGACCACGCTTCAAAATGTAATCAAAGGCAGCGCCGTCATTGCCAATCGTAGCACGGTATTTCTGATCAAATTCCACAACGACACTCAGGCCTTGGTCAATGGCAAGTCCAACTTCCAAAGCTGGAGCTTCAGAAGCGTGAGCAAACGAGGCTCCGCTGCAGCACATAAGGCCGATCAAGTAACGATGTTTCATAATATTCTCAGACTGTGTTTAAAAGCGGTAGTTTACTGGAATAATAACGAAAGGTGTCATCGCTAGGTAAAAGATAAAAGACACGAAAAATTTAAGAGCAACCATCAACTGATCGAGTTGAATGATAAGTATCTGAGTTAATGGAGATTAAGCACAATAGATCTTTCATAGAGCAGAAAACAAAAAAGGAGGCCTTTCGGCCTCCTTTCAATTTATTGAATCAGAGAATTAACCGTTGTTACGGATCCACTCATCCATGTCTGTCTTAAGGTTGTCAGACTTAGTACCGAAGATAGCTTGTACGCCACCCGCTACTACTACAACACCTGCAGCGCCTAGTTTCTTCAGCTTGTCTTGGTCAACAAGAGCTGTATCAGCTACTGCAACACGTAGACGAGTAATACAAGCGTCAAGACCAGTGATGTTCGCTTTGCCACCGAATGCAGCAACTAGCTCACCAGCAAGTTCAGAACCAGTCGCAACTGACTCTTCTTCAGTCTCGTCTTCACGGCCTGGAGTTTTAAGGTCTAGAGCTTTAATCACAGTGCGGAATACGATGTAGTAAATTGCAGCGTAAGCAATACCACATACAACCATTAGGCCCATCTTAGACGCGTTGCCAGATAGAACTAGGAAGTCGATTAGACCGTGTGAGAAAGATGTACCGTGTACAAAACCTAGAGTGTTCGCAAGAACGTATGCAGAACCAGCTAGTAGAGCGTGGATTGCGTACAGTACTGGAGCAACGAATAGGAAAGAGAATTCGATTGGTTCAGTGATACCCGTTAGGAATGAAGTCAACGCAGCAGAAGCCATGATGCCCATTACTTTAGCGCGGTTTTCAGGCTTAGCTGAGTGTGCAATCGCGATTGCAGCAGCAGGTAGACCGAACATCTTGAACATGTAACCACCAGCTAGCTGACCGAAGCCATTGCCCGCTGCACGAGATGCGTCATCAGCAACTAAGTAACAAGTAAGAACACCGTTTTGAGTTTCGCCAGCAGCGTTTACACAAGTACCAGCTTCAAAGAAGAAAGGTACGTTCCAAACGTGGTGAAGACCAAATGGAATTAGAGAACGCTCAACGATACCGTAGATACCAAACGCCACTTGTGGGTTTTGGTGAGCAGCCCAATCAGAGAACGCAGAGATAGCGCCGCCAACTGGTGGCCATACTACAGATAGTAGGATTGCTAGACCAATCGCAGAGAAACCTGTGATGATTGGCACAGCACGCTTACCAGCGAAGAAGCCAAGGTACTCTGGTAGTTGAATACGGAAGAAACGGTTGAATGCCCAAGCAGCAACACCACCGACTAGGATACCACCTAGTACACCAGTATCGATTTTATCAACGCCCATTACACCAGCCATTACGCCAAGTGTAGCAGTCATGATGCCGTAACCAACGATAGCAGCTAGACCCGCTACACCATCGTTGTTAGTAAAGCCAAGTGCAACACCTACTGCGAACAGTAGTGCCATTTGACCGAATACTGAACCACCAGCTTGTTCCATTAAGTTTGAAACGATTTCTGGAATGAAAGGAAGATCTGCTGCACCGACACCTAGCAAAATACCCGCAACTGGTAAAACTGATACTGGAAGCATCAGAGACTTACCAACTTTCTGCAGGCTAGCAAAAAGGTTCTTAAACATGTTTATGCTCCTGATAAAGATAAAATAATTATATTGGGTTCTAACGGCACACCCCCGTAGCCTATATGTTAGCACCCTGCGAAAATGTAACCATGTATTGCATTATATTTTCTGCCGCTAAATATATATTGATGGGGAACTAACTTTCTAGTCACTTACGAAATTTAGTTTCAAAACACGTCTTGGATCACATGTCAAATCTAGAAATGCAATGCTTTACAAGTGTTTAATGCATTGAAATATATAAGTATTTTTCAAGAGCCCTATTATTTTACTGGGTAAATAAAATAGGAGCGAATGTTATTTTTAGTAACAAAATTACAAATGTTATAATTAGCGCTCTCAAGTTCAACATAATTCGTAAACATTAAAAAAAAACGTATTTTTGGTGATCAAAAACACAAAAAGGGAGCTTTTGCTCCCTTTTATTTGTTTACTTAGATTTTTATCGCAAAAAAAGTTTTTGGTAATTTTTGGTCGTTTGTTCGGCAACCTCTTTCATCGACACACCTTTTAATTGCGCAATGTAGGCCGCCACTTCGACGACATATGCAGGCTGATTCTGCTTTCCACGATATGGAATGGGCGCCAAGTATGGAGAATCCGTCTCGATCAGCAACCTGTTTAGCGGTAGGTTTTTAACAACTTCTTTAAGTTCTGTAGCCTGCTTAAAGGTCACAATGCCTGAAATTGAGATATAGAAACCTAGTTCCATTGCTGCTTCTGCGAATGCTTGATCTTCGGTAAAGCAGTGAATCACACCGCCACACTTCTCAGCTCCGCCATCACGTAAAATAGCTAATGTGTCTTCACGTGCGTTACGAGTGTGAATGATCAAAGGTTTATTCAGCTCAACGGCTAACTCAACATGCTGCTTAAATCGTAGCTGTTGCAGCTCCGCCGTCTCTGGTTGGTAGTGATAATCTAAACCTGTCTCTCCAATCGCCACAACCTTAGGGTTGCTCGCGTATTCACGCATTGTCTCTAGGCTGAAATCACTTTCAACATCGAGAGGGTGAACGCCACAAGAGGCTTTAACGTTATCAAACGGCGAGATCATCTCGAGCATATTTTCAAACGAATCGAGTGTCACACCGACAGAAAGCAATTGGTCTACATTAGCAGCCTTCGCCTTGTTAACCACATCTTCTACGCTGGTGTGTAAATCTTGGTAATCCAGTTTGTCTAAATGACAGTGGGAATCTACGAACATGTTTCCTCGCAAGTGGCTATCAGCCAATTCATTATGAGTAGCTCCGTATTGAGCCCAGGGTGTTGCTTTAACTGCTCAATCAATGTCAGCAGTTTATTCGATGCTGCATAAGCACTTTGATAAGACATCGCCTCACACAGTGCTTTCGCACTCGGAGTGAAAGCCTGATTCGCCAAACCAAAATGCAGCTTCTGTACATCTGACAATAGATGCCAAAGCCAGCCAAGTTGAATCAAAGGGTCTTTGCTAAGCTCTGTAGAGAACTTTAGCATGTCAGGTTGAGTGCCTTTTATCACATTCACAAAGCCATCGAGCGCTTTTGTTGAAGCTTCAACGCCACCTTGCTCAAACATCGCTTTTGCTTTTAAAGGCGCGTTGTCATTGAGTGCTAAAATATACTGCGGTACCGCTTTGCCCACTTCACCATCTAACCACGCTGATGCTGTCTCTAACTGCGGACTAACCACATTGAATTGCTGACAACGGCTAATAATAGTCGGCATTAAGCGATTACTGTTACGAGTAGACAGAATGAAGATGCACTTGCTTGATGGCTCTTCCAGAGTTTTCAATAGTGCGTTGGAAGCCGATTCGTTCATTGCTTCAGCAGGGTTAAGCAAAATAACGCGCAAACCACCTAACTGAGAAGACTCTTGAGCCCAGCGGTTACTGGCACGCACTTGATCAACCGTGATCGACTTACCTTCTTTCTCGGGTGAGATCACATGAAAATCAGGATGACTGCCCGACTTCATTAACTCACAGCTGTGGCAAACCCCGCACGACTCGCTTTCATAGTTCGTGCACATCAATGCGTCGGTAAGTTGGCTAATCAAAGCATCAACGCCGAGCCCTTCCGGTGCATTAACAATCACAGAGTTAGGAAAACGCTCCGCATCGAGACTTTTTTTCCACTCACTCCATACCGGTGTGAGCCAAGAATACACTTCAGCCATGACTACCTACTGTTTGTCGAGCCAAGCAGTTAGCGCGACTTTAATATCAGCGGCTACTTGCTCAATTTCTTGCTGCGCGTTAATCACAAGTACAGAATCATCTTGTTCTGCAATTTCTAGATAGCGCTCACGCGTGCGGTCGAAAAATGAGATGTCCATCTTTTCAATTCTATCAAGCTCACCACGGCCTCTAGCACGCTCTAGCCCTACTCTAGGGTCTAGGTCCAAATATAGCGTTAGATCGGGTTTAAAGCCGCCTAGCGTGGTTGCTTTCAGTGATTCCATAGTCGTGCGCGCGATCTGGCGACCACCACCTTGGTATGCCTGTGAAGACATATCATGACGATCACCCAATACCCATTGACCATTGGCGAGCGCCGGCTTGATGACGTTCTCGACTAATTGAACACGTGCTGCATACATCAACAGCAATTCAGTCATGTCTTGAAGCTTCTCGCCTTCGTGCTCTTCTTTAACCAATGAACGCATCTTTTCAGCTAAGACAGTACCACCCGGCTCGCGAGTATTAACAATATCTTCAACACCCGATGCTTTTAATGTCTCAACGATGGCATTGATTGCTGTGCTTTTGCCAGCGCCTTCAAGGCCTTCAACCACGATAAATTTCGACTGATTCATAATTATTTCTTTATCTGTTTTTTCTTAATTGCTTTAAGTAAGCTCGCACTGCACGGTTATGCTCAGTCAAACTCTTTGAAAATACGTGACCACCTGTTCCACTCGCAACGAAATACAAGTAGTTGCTCTTCTCTGGATTCAACGCCGCGTTGATAGACGCTTTGCCTGCCATAGCGATAGGTGTCGGTGGCAAGCCACTCATTGTATAGGTGTTGTAAGGCGTTGGCGTGCGTAAGTCTTTCTTACGGATGTTGCCATCGTAGCTGTCACCCATGCCATAGATAACCGTTGGGTCAGTTTGCAAACGCATACGCTTGTTTAGACGGTTAACAAACACAGAAGAAACACGCTCACGTTCTGACGCAACAGCGGTCTCTTTCTCAATGATAGATGCAAGAATTAACGCTTCGTATGGCGATTTAAGAGGCAGCTTATCCGCTCGATTTTCCCACTCTTCATTCACCACGCTCATTAGGTCTCGATGCGCGCGCTTCAACAAATCTAAATCAGTGGTGCCGTAGGTGTAGTGATACGTTTCTGCTAAGAAGAGACCTTCTAGCTTTTCGTTTTCAATACCCAACTTTTCAGCGATCTCTTTTTCAGAAACGCCATCCAATGTCTGTTGAATGAATTCGTTGTCTTTTAGCTGAACAAGCCATTCGTCAAAACGACTGCCTTCAACAAAGGTAATAGTAAACTGGTGTTCTTTCCCTTCTACAAGCACCTGTAGCGCTTGCTCTAAGGTTAAACCCGGTTCAAGCAGGAAAGTACCCGCTTTTACGTCTACAAGCTCAGGATGTAACTTACGGATTAATTTCTCGTAAGGAGAAGCCTCAAACAGCCCCTCGTTAATCAACTGGGCTAGAACGCGGTTAAAGCTGCTACCTGAAGCAACAGTCACGACTTGTGGTTTTTCTAATTGAATAACTTGTTTCAGGTTATCTTGCGCTTGGTTGTAAACATAAAAACCAGCAGCACCGGCTGCAATTAAGCACAAGATAATAAAAATAAATAACTTTTTGATCACGAGTTTAGTTGTCCTTGAAGGCTACGAGTAACGGTTCCAATGTTAAATTGGGTATCACTAATACGGGTAACTGGGGCAACCCCTAAAATGGAGTTTGTCATGAAAACCTCATCAGCTTGCATGAGTTGAGATAAGCAGTAGTCACTAATTGTAACGGAAAGTTCAGCCTGATTCAGCGCGGTTAACACTTGCTTACGCATAACCCCCGCGACACCACTTTGAGTGAGTTGAGGTGTGTATATCGACTGACCTTTGCGCCAGAACAGATTGGCCATGGTGGTTTCAATCACATTGCCCGATATATCAAGAACCACGCCATCCACTTCATTAGCTTGATCCATTTCATCTTTCATCAAAATCTGCTCAAGGCGATTATTGTGCTTATGGCCAGCCAGTAGTGGGCTCAAACCTAGCGCTTGATGGCAGATACCGAGGTCAACACCGGAGTCTTGCCACGCTGAATAATGGCTTGGGTAATCAAAGGTACTGATGGTGATTGTCGGCTTGGCGATATTCTTGGTACTGTAGCCACGCCCACCCGCTCCACGACTAACGTGCAGCTTGATCCCTGCTTTTTGATTATGAGGCTTGTTGGCGTTATGGAGCTTCTTTGAACCATCAAGGCTCTTTGTGCCATGAAGAGCGTTATGTTGGATGTGTTGAAGCGCAGTATCGAGCCAAAGACTAACAACATCCCAATCAAGAGCAGAAATGCGTAGCGCTTTAAGGCACTCGTCGACACGGTGCTGATGATCGTGAAGATGTTGTATCTCACCATCACTCACGAGCATTGTCGTAAAACAGCCGTCTCCGTACTGAAACGAGCGATCCAAAATATCGATAGTTTGCTGGCTTTCTCCATCAACCCAAAACATGTTTTTCCCCATAAAAAGAAACGGCTCAATGCTAAAGCATCAAGCCGTTTAAAAACAAGTCTAATTGTGACTATCTACGAGTGTTTACGTCTTTAATAAGATGATTAAATCTTTTTGAAGATCAAACAGCCGTTTGTACCACCGAAACCGAATGAGTTACATGCAGCATATTCCATGTTGCTAACTTCACGCGCAGTGTGAGGTACTAAGTCAATATCTAAGCCTTCTTCAGGATCATCTAGGTTGATTGTTGGTGGAACAATTTGGTCAACCAGAGACATAGCCGTGATGATAGCTTCAGCAGAACCAGCAGCACCTAGAAGGTGGCCTGTCATTGATTTCGTAGAAGAAACCAATACTTGCTTGCTGCCTGCTTCGCCAAGAGCACGCTTGATGCCCTTAACTTCCGCTACGTCACCAGCAGGAGTCGAAGTACCGTGTGCGTTTACATAACCGATTTGTTCACCAGTAATGCCAGCATCACGCATAGCCGCTTCCATTGCTAGTGCGCCACCTGAGCCATCTTCACTTGGAGATGTCATGTGGTAAGCGTCACCCGACATACCGAAGCCAACTAGCTCACAGTAAATCTTAGCGCCACGAGCTTTCGCATGTTCGTACTCTTCAAGAACCATCATGCCTGCACCGTCGCCAAGAACGAAGCCATCACGGCCTTTGTCCCATGGACGAGAAGCTTTTTGAGGCTCATCGTTACGAGTAGAAAGTGCTTTAGCCGCACCAAAACCGCCCATACCTAGTGGAGTTGATGCTTTTTCAGCACCACCCGCTAGCATTGCGTCTGCATCGCCGTATGCAATCATACGAGCCGCGTGACCAATGTTATGTAGGCCAGTCGTACATGCAGTAGAAATCGCGATGTTTGGACCGCGTAGGCCACGCATGATAGACATGTGACCAGCAATCATATTCACGATCGTCGACGGTACGAAGAACGGGCTGATCTTACGAGGGCCTTTTTCAGTTAGAGCTTGGTGACCGGCTTCGATCAAACCAAGACCACCAATACCAGAACCGATAGCAACACCCACACGTGGAGCGTTTTCTTCAGTAATAGTTAGGGCTGAATCATCTAAAGCTTGAATACCTGCTGCGACGCCGTACTGGATGAACAAGTCCATCTTACGAGCATCTTTTTTAGTCATATACTCTTCGCAGTTAAAGTCTTTAACTAGACCTGCAAAACGAGTTGAGAAATTGGTTGCATCAAAATGATCGATATTAACGATACCACTTTGACCAGCTAGCAGGGCTTTCCAAGAAGATTCTACAGTGTTGCCTACCGGTGACAACATACCCATGCCAGTGACAACTACACGACGCTTGGACACGATTTTACACTCCGGGGATTGAGGTGATTTAAGATGAGGATAGATGAGTTAGATAAAACACAGGCGGTCGAGGTGACCGCCTGGGAGAGATTATTACTGAGCGCTAGTTACGTAATCGATAGCTGCTTGAACAGTAGTAATTTTCTCAGCTTCTTCATCTGGGATTTCAGTGTCAAATTCTTCTTCTAGAGCCATTACTAGCTCTACTGTGTCTAGAGAATCTGCACCTAGGTCATCAACGAAAGAAGCTTCGTTTTTAACTTCAGCTTCGTCTACACCTAGCTGTTCAACAATGATTTTCTTTACGCGTTCTTCGAGGTTGCTCATTTTTTCTTTTCCTTTACAGAGTTCGCTTTATGCGATGTTTTCCGTAGTTTATTCAATCTATTGAAAGTTGCAAGGTCAACTTTTCTGGTCAAACCACAATTTTCACGATTTTAACCGAAATTACGTATGATCTTGACTTAAATCATGCACAAATGTTGCACATAATTTACACCATGTACATACCGCCATTGACGTGAAGTGTTTCACCTGTGATATAAGCTGCCGCAGGTGACGCCAAAAATACCACAGCTTCAGCGATTTCGCGAGGGTCACCTAGTCGACCTGCTGGTACATTCGCCAAAGTTGCTGCACGTTGGTCATCATTTAGCGCTTTAGTCATGTCTGTTTCGATAAAACCAGGCGCTACAGTGTTTACTGTAATGCCACGAGACGCAACTTCACGAGCCATTGATTTAGTAAAGCCAATTACACCAGCTTTTGCAGCTGCGTAGTTAGCTTGACCAGCGTTACCCATAGTACCAACTACAGAACCAACGTTAACAATACGGCCTTGACGCTTCTTCATCATGCCACGCAATACAGCTTTAGACATGCGGAAAATAGGCGTTAGGTTAGTATCAATGATGTCGTTCCACTCATCGTCTTTCATACGCATAAGTAGGTTATCACGAGTGATACCTGCGTTGTTAACTAGAATGTCAATCGCACCAAATTCATCGTTGATGGTTTTCAGTGTAGCAGCAATTGAGTCAACATCAGTGACATTAAGAGCAAGACCTTTACCATTCTCACCCAGATACTCACTGATTGCAGCTGCGCCGCCTTCAGAAGTAGCTGTACCGATAACTTTAGCACCACGCTCAACTAAAAGTTCAGCGATTGCACGACCGATACCACGGCTTGCGCCTGTAACTAGTGCAACTTTGCCTTCTAAATTCATCATAACTTCTCTATTAAGTGGTTATTTACTTAGCAGCTTCTAGTGATGCAGTGTCGTTAACTGCAGCAGCTGTCATAGTTTTTACGATTCGTTTTGTTAGGCCAGTAAGAACTTTACCAGGGCCTAATTCAAGTAGCTTCTCAACGCCTTGCTCATTCATCGCTTGTACACCTTCAGTCCAACGAACTGGGCTGTATAGCTGACGAACAAGTGCGTCTTTAATTTTTGCAGGGTCTGTTTCAGCAATAACATCAACGTTATTGATAACAGGCAATGCTGGCGTGTTGAACTCTAGAGCTTCTAGAGCCACTGCTAGCTTATCTGCTGCTGGCTTCATCAGTGCACAGTGAGACGGCACAGAAACAGGTAACGGAAGTGCACGCTTAGCGCCCGCTTCTTTACAAAGTGCACCAGCACGCTCTACTGCAGCTTTGTTACCCGCGATAACAACTTGGCCAGGAGAGTTAAAGTTAACTGGAGACACAACTTCGTCTTGCGCAGCTTCTTCACACGCTTTAGCAATCGCTTCATCGTCTAGACCGATGATTGCGTACATTGCACCAACACCTGCAGGAACCGCTTCTTGCATCAGTTGACCACGTAGTTCAACCAGCTTGATCGCTTCTTTAAAGTCGATAACGCCGGCACATACAAGAGCAGAATATTCACCTAGGCTGTGACCTGCTAGATTTACAGGTTGCTCTAGGCCAAGCTCTTGCCATACACGCCAAATTGCAACAGACGCTGTTAGTAGAGCCGGTTGAGTGCGAAAAGTTTCATTTAGATTTTCTACAGGACCATCTTGAACCAATGCCCATAGATCGTAACCAAGTGCTTCTGAAGCTTCAGCAAATGTCTTTTTAACAACATCATACTGTTCGCCTAGGTCAGCAAGCATACCGATAGCTTGAGAGCCTTGGCCTGGGAATACGATAGCAAATTTGCTCATTGTAATTTTCCTTTAAGCAAAGCAAAAAATTGAATAAGGCACATAAGTTATGTGCCTTGTTTGTTGATTATCGCTTAGGGTTAGAATTTAACTAACGCAGAACCCCAAGTGAAGCCGCCGCCAAATGCTTCAAGTAGAAGCGTTTGACCACGTTTAATTCGCCCGTCGCGAACAGCCTCATCAAGGGCCGTTGGTACGGTAGCTGCTGACGTATTACCGTGCTTATCAAGAGTAATAACTACTTGATCAAGCGACATCGTCAGCTTTTTAGCGGTAGCCGAGATAATACGGTAGTTCGCTTGGTGTGGAACTAACCAATCAAGCTCTGACTTATCCATATTGTTCGCAGCTAATGTGTCTTTAACTAGCTTAGAAAGCTGAGTTACCGCCACTTTAAATACTTCGTTGCCCGCCATGTGCAGCCATTTATCTGCATCACCGCCACGCTCGGGTACTTCTAAGCTTAGAAGCTCCCCGTATTTACCGTCAGAGTAAATATGAGTAGACAAAATACCTGGCTCTTCGCTTGCGCCTACAACCACCGCACCTGCTGCATCACCAAATAGGATGATAGTAGAGCGGTCAGTCGGATCACAGGTTTTTGACAGTGCATCAGCACCAATTACCAAAACGTTCTTACACATGCCAGTCTTAATGTGTTGATCAGCAACAGACAGTGCATAAACAAAACCAGAACACGCCGCAGCCAAATCAAATGCAGGGCAGCCTTTGATACCGAGCTTGCCTTGTACCTGACATGCCGAAGACGGGAATGTGTGGCTACCGCTGGTTGTCGCAACGATGATTAAATCAATCTCATCTTTGTCGATACCTGCCATTTCAATGGCATTCTCAGCAGCGTAAAACGCCATATCAGCAACGGTTTCGTTTTCCGCTGAAATACGACGCTCTTTAATACCAGTTCTAGCAACGATCCACTCATCGCTAGTCTCTACCATTTTCTCTAAGTCTGCGTTCGTACGCACCTGAGATGGCAAGTAGCTGCCAGTACCTAAAATTTTGCTATACATGAAGACTAATAATGCCTCTCGAGTAAAACCGCTTCCAAACGATCGCTAATGCGGCTGGGGACTTGTCGTTTGACCTCGTGTACTGCTTCACCAATCGCGTTGACGACTGCAGACACATCAGCACTTCCATGACTTTTAATGACAATGCCGCGCAATCCTAACAAACTTGCGCCGTTATACTGGTCGGGGTTCAAGGTTTTTAATTCAGTAAATAGCTCAGAAAACAGCATTCTGGCTATCCAACCCTTTATTGTTGAAGCCATCATGCGCGTTTTTAGCTTATCAATAAAGAGCTGAGCCGTACCTTCGCACGTTTTTAAGCAGACATTGCCCACAAAACCATCACATACGACGACATCAGCAGCATCTTGAAGTAATTGATTACCTTCAATATAGCCTATGAAGTTCACAGACTGAGTATTAGACAACATTTCAGCGCATCGTTTTACAAGGTCATTGCCTTTAATTTCTTCTGCGCCGATATTCAAGATAGCGACACGTGGCGCGCGACCTAAATGTTGTTCCGCTAATGCACTGCCCATTACGGCAAACTGAAACAGTGAATCTGCGTCACTAGAAACGTTCGCCCCTAAATCAAGCATCCATGTACGGTTGCCAGAAGCAGTAGGCAAAGCTGAAACCAATGCAGGCCTATCAATGCCGGGAAGAAGTTTGAGTCTGAAACGAGATAGCGCCATCAGTGCGCCGGTGTTACCACCACTCACACAAGCATCAGCCTGTGATTCAGCAACCAAATCAATAGCAGCACGCATAGAGCTACCCTGACTGTTACGTAAGGCTAGTGACGGTTTTTCAGAATTGGATATAACTCGATCACAATGCTGGATACTCAAACGAGAATCAGGCATTCGACCTAATGAAGATAATTGAGATGTGATCGCGGTTCGATCACCTATGAGAATGACTTTTAGCTCTGGGAAATACGACAGTGCCTGCACGGCGGCAGGCACTGTTACACGAGGACCGAAGTCCCCGCCCATTGCATCAAGCGCAACGGTTAGATTTTGCAAAGGTCAACCTTACTTGTTGATAACCTTTTTGCCGCGGTAGAAACCTTCGGCAGTCACGTTGTGACGTAGGTGAGTTTCACCTGAAGTTGCGTCTACAGAAAGTGCAGCTGTAGTTAGTGCATCGTGTGAACGACGCATGCCACGCATTGAACGTGATTTCTTGCTCTTTTGTACGGCCATTGACCCTACTCCTATGTAAATTCTTAAAGAAGCAGTTACTTCTTTAAGCTTTTTAAAACATCAAATGGATTCGGCTTTTTATCTTCCTCAATTTCTTCAGGAAGTTCACCAAATACCAAATTATTTGAGTTAACGCTACAGTCCGCATCGTCGTGCATTGCTATTTGTGGCAATCCAAGGATGAACTCGTCTTCAACTAATTGAATCAGGTCTAACTCACCGTACTCGTTCAGATCTACCAAATCGTACTCTTCCGGTGCTTCCTCTTCACTTTTCTCACTGTAAACAGGAGTATAAGTAAATTGGACATCGCACTCATGTGCGAAAACCTCATTACAACGTTGACACTCTAAATCGACTTCGACGTTAGCTTTACCAGAGATAACGACTAATCGTTGTTCATCAAGCCCAAATGACATTGAGACTTGCGCGTCACGTTTTACGCCTTCAGTTGCTTCGGTTAAACGCTTTAAAAGACTGACCTGAATGATACCATTCACATCAAGTCGTTTTTGAGCCGTTCTTGCCGGATCAACTGTACGCGGTATTTTTTCCTTTTGCATAGGGCGCGAATCTTATCTTCCAAATCATGTTTAGTCAAAGGAAATGGCAAAAAAAATGTACTTTCCTACCTTTCCTGTTCAGAGCATTATGAATAGCAGGATAAGTTACGTTATCCTGAACTAAATGCTTACTCGAATTGTAAATTAAAATGAGAAATTACCAACTAGTTTTAGCCTCTACATCACCATTTAGGCAAGAGATCCTCAAAAAACTACAGTTAAGCTTCATTACAGCCAAGCCAGACTGCGATGAAACGCCGCTTCCAGAAGAGACACCACAACAGTTGGTGATGCGCCTTGCTGAGACCAAAGCTAAGTCTTGTGTTGTGGAGCAACCTAGCTTAGTCATTGGTTCTGATCAGGTTTGCGTAATTGATGGAGAGATCATTGGTAAGCCTCACACTCGAGAAAAAGCGATCGAGCAGTTATCTCGTCAAAGCGGCAAGAGCATTACTTTTTATACTGGGCTTTCGGTTTGGAACAACGAAACCAATGAAGCTGACACACGTCTCGACACCTTTGTAGTGCATTTCCGCGATTTAACTAAGCAACAGATCATTAGTTATGTTGAAAAAGAGCAGCCTTATTACTGCGCAGGTAGCTTTATGTGTGAAGGGTTAGGCATCGCGTTGTTTAAACAGATGGAAGGGAAAGACCCAAATACTTTGATCGGCTTACCGCTGATCGATCTAGTCGATATGTTAGAAGCGCAAGGAATGGGTGTACTATAACGGATACGCTCTCTTTGTTAGAGATTCCCTACTCCTTCCTTCGTCAGTCTAGGGAATGGCGGAACACGCAATTTTATCTAACCAACTAATGATATAGAGCGTGATTTTAAAAAGTCGTCATCCTCAAGAGCGAGGAACGAGCGACTTGGGGATCTTCTACAACAGATGAAAACAAAAAAGGTTGACGATATTCGTCAACCTTTCTCATTTATGGATACTGAAGAACAAATTTAGAGGCACTCTATACCTTCGTATCTCGTATCTTCTTAAAGCTTACGTAAACCAGTTAGGGCTTTCTCTAGCCTTCTTTCCATTGGCGCCGAGATATCCATCTTCTCTTCACTACCTGGGTGTGTGAACTTGATGTTTGCTGCATGTAGGAACAGACGATCAAGACCAACCTTCCCCGTGTAAGCGTCAAAACGACGATCACCGTAGCGATCATCCCAAGCAATTGGGTGACCAGTATACTGAGCGTGCACACGGATTTGGTGTGTACGGCCTGTAATTGGACTAGCTTGAATCAACGTCGCCTCTTGGAATTTCTCTAAAACCTTAAAGCGGGTTTCAGAAGCTTTGCCGTTTGGGTTCACGCGAACAATGCTGTTTACTTCATTTTTTAGCAATGGAGCATTTACAACCTTACAGCTGTTCTTCCACTCACCCATCACTAAAGCAAAGTAATACTTCTGTACGGTTTTTTCACGGAACTGTGCTTGAAGGTGTCTTAGCGCCGAGCGCTTCTTAGCAACAAGCAAAATGCCAGACGTATCTCTATCGATACGGTGCACTAATTCAAGAAAGCGAGCATCAGGGCGAAGAGCACGTAACGCTTCAATTGCGCCGAACTTAAGTCCACTACCACCATGAACCGCAGTACCTGATGGTTTATTCAAAATCAGCATGTGATCATCTTCATAGATGATGCACTGTTCCAATTCTGAAACCTTGTTGAGTTTCGTGCTTGGCACGTTCTCTTCAACTTTCTCTTCAATGGTAACTGGCGGGATACGAACTAAATCACCAGCTTTTAGTTTGTACTCAGCCTTGATGCGTTTTTTGTTTACGCGGACTTCGCCTTTACGCACAATTCGGTAAATCATGCTTTTCGGGATGTTTTTTAATTGGTTGCGTAAGAAGTTATCAATACGCTGACCAGCCATATCTTCGTCAATGTCGACAAATTGGACTTGGGTTCTAATTTCGCTCATTGCGCTATTGTACCACTGTCACTTTTGATAATTGAGATTTTCTTAGCCCTATTCCGAACTTATTTGTCCCTAATCCTTACCGATCTATCCCAAAATGGTCGCCGAAGTTCTATATTTCTTTGATTCTTCGAACAAAAAAGCATCAAGATTCCTGCAAATTAAAATATCAATTGATAAATTATTTATAGACAGTGAGTTAGAGCTATCAAAACCCAAACAAAAACTGTTTTTTTTACAGCATTCCGACAAAGCAGATTGCTGTGTTTACCGACCGCTGCTATAGTTCACAGCTGCTATCAGTGGTTTGACTATTATTTAAACAGCTAACCATTCATAAGCAAGTAAATGAGTAGATAACTCAGATTAGACAGTGCTGCAATCGGCGTAAGACACGGTCAACTGAGTTCCTTATCGCTCTACTCACGTACACTCATGTTGAGTATTCACCGCCACATCGCGGATCATAGGCTAACTCCCTATGATGACTGACGTGCCCCAGAGCATCCCTCTCCAGCCGGGAGGCTGCACCGATAAAGCCATGGGATCTGGCACCATGAGAAACGAAATAAAGCGATAAGAACAATGATGAAAATAAGAAAAGACAATGAGAACTTCTAAATGAAAAGAATGTTAATTAACGCAACTCAAAAAGAAGAGTTGCGTGTCGCTTTGGTTGATGGCCAACGACTGTTCGATCTAGATATCGAAAGTCCAGGTCACGAGTCAAAGAAAGCGAATATCTACAAAGGACGTATTACCCGTATTGAACCAAGCCTAGAAGCGGCATTCGTTGATTACGGCGCAGAACGTCACGGTTTCCTCCCTCTTAAAGAAATTGCCCGCGAATACTTCCCTGAAGGTTATACATACCAAGGCCGTCCTAGCATTAAAGAAGTGCTAAAAGAAGGCCAAGAAGTAATCGTACAAGTAGAGAAAGAAGAACGTGGTAGCAAAGGTGCTGCACTGACAACTTTCATCTCTTTGGCTGGTAGTTACTTAGTTCTTATGCCTAATAACCCTCGTGCTGGCGGTATTTCTCGTCGTATCGAAGGTGATGAACGCACTCAACTGAAAGCAGCATTAAGCACTCTTGAGCTTCCTCAAGGTATGGGCTTAATCGTGCGTACAGCGGGTGTTGGCAAAAGCGCAGAAGAGCTAGAGTGGGACCTGAATGTTCTATTGAACCATTGGGGCGCTATCAAGCAAGCTTCTGATTCAAATGCAGCTCCTTTCCTAATTCACCAAGAGAGTAACGTTATTGTTCGCGCAATTCGTGACTACCTACGTCGTGATATTGGCGAGATTCTAATCGACAGCAATACTATTTTTGAACGTGCACAAGCGCACATTCAATTAATACGCCCAGATTTCATGAATCGCGTTAAGAAATACGATGGTGAAGTGCCACTATTCAGCCATTACCAGATTGAAAGCCAGATCGAATCTGCTTTCCAACGTGAAGTTCGTCTTCCATCTGGTGGTTCTATCGTAATCGACCCAACAGAAGCACTGACTTCTATCGATATCAACTCTGCTCGTGCAACAAAGGGCGGCGATATTGAAGAAACAGCACTTAACACTAACCTAGAAGCTGCCGATGAAATTGCACGTCAATTACGTCTACGTGACCTAGGTGGTCTTGTTGTAATCGACTTTATCGATATGACCCCGGTTCGCCACCAACGCGAAGTAGAAAGCCGTCTACGTGATGCCGTTCGTTTAGATCGCGCACGTGTTCAGATTGGTCGTATTTCTCGCTTTGGTCTTCTAGAGATGTCTCGTCAACGTTTGAGCCCATCACTAGCAGAAGCAAGCCACCACATTTGTCCTCGTTGTACAGGTACTGGTGTTGTTCGTGATAACGAATCTCTAGCACTTTCTGTTCTACGTTTGATTGAAGAAGAAGCTCTAAAAGACAACACAGCACAAGTACTTGCTGTTGTGCCTGTTCCAATCGCTTCTTACCTTCTGAACGAAAAACGTCGCTCAGTAAACCACATCGAGAAGAACCAAGAAGTTAAGATCACTGTTGTTCCTAACTCAGACATGGAAACGCCGCATTTTGAGGTTATCCGTGTTCGTGAAGGTGAAGAGTTCGATCTACTATCTTACTTGCTGCCTAACAAGCTAGAAGCTCTAAAAGAAGCGGAAAGCAAAGAGCCTGCTGAACAGACTATTCGTCCTAAGAAGATCGAAGAACCTGCTCTGAAAGGCTTCGCAGCTCCTGCTCAATCAGCACCAACTCCTGCTCCAGCACCTAAAGCTGTAGAAGAGAAGAAAGCTGAACCAGCAGCGACTCAAGAACCAGGCCTAATTGGTCGTTTCTTCAAAGCTATCGGTAGCTTCTTATTTGGCTCTTCAACTCAAGAAGAGAAAAAAGAAGAAGAGAAGAAAGAAGAAGAAAAACCTAAAAACAATCGTAACAACGGCAACCGTCAACGCCGTGATCGTAACGATAACCGTCGTCGTAACCAACGTGGTGAGCGTGGCGAACAGCGTAACGACCGTGGTGAACGTGGTGACAATCGTAACGAAAACCGTGACAACAAACGCCGCCGTAAGCCAGCTCGTGATGAGAAGCCTGAAGAGCAAAAAGAAGCAGCTCCACAGCAAACTCGTCAGCCTCGCAAGCCTAAGCAAGACCGTCGCAACAAGCCACGTGATGAGCAGAAGCAACGCGAAGAGCAAGCACCATCTAAATTAGCAGAAGAAGGTCTACAGCTAGCAGCAGAAGCACAAGCTGGTAAACCGGAAGCGCCTAAGGCTAAACCTGAAGCGAAAGCAGCTAAGATTAAAGAGCGTCGTCAGCGTCGTAAACTGAACAAGCAAGTTCGTGTTAAAGACCAACAAGCTCAAGCTGAAGATAACGCTTCAAAAGAGCAGGTTGCTGCTAAAGAACTATCTGTTTCAAAAGAACAGTCAGTAGCTCAAGAGCAAAAAGTTGCGGAACAAGTAGAAGCAACTCAAGCGAATGCAGAGCAAACTGAACAGGAAGAGCCGAAACAACGTCGTAACCGTCGTTCTCCACGTCACCTACGTGCAAGTGGTCAACGTCGTCGTCGCGGTCGTGATCGTCGCCCTAACCCATTCCGCCTACGTAAAGGTGGTGTAGCTTCTCCAGAGATGGCTATGGGTAAAGTGATGCCTCGCTTCATTCCAAAACCTCACCACAAGCAGGCAAAGCCTGAAGTGGCTGAAGTTCAAGTAGCAGCTGAAGCTCAAACATCTGTTCAAGAGCAGAATGTTGCTCTAGAGACGGCACCACAAAGCAACGTAGCAATGACTGGCGGCTTCGCATGTCCAGAGCTTGCAATGGGTAAAGTTATCATCCGTCGTGAAGATGCTGCTGTTGAAGCTCAAGTAGCTGAGACTCCTGCTGTAGTTGAAGCTCCTGCAGTCGTTGAAGAAGCACCAGTGGTTGCAGAAGCGACGAAAGTTGAAGCGCCTGTTGTAGCAGAAGCTGTGCAAGCAGAAGCAACACCAGTTGTTGAAGCTGAAGCGCCTAAAGCTGAAAGTGCAAAAGTTGAAGAAGCACCTGTTGTTAAAGCAGAAGCTCCTAAAGCGGCACCAAAGGCAGCTGTTGCTAAGAAGCAAGCCGGTTCACCAATGACTAAAGCTCCTGGTCCTCAAGAGATCAAAGAGATTGAAGTGATTGCAGCTCCGTTCCGCACTGAACGTTTTGTATCGAAAGGTGCAGGCAGTCAGGCAGCGTCGAACAAAGCTGGCGCGGCGATGACTAAGCCAAACTACTAGTGATTACTGATAGGTAATCGCGAGTAAATAGAATCAAAGGCTGCTTATTAAAGCAGCCTTTTTCATATCTACTAATCGAATAAAAATTAACAGATATATTACTCAAAGTTAGGTTCAACCTTGAACTTAATCACATTTTTGGGTAGCATTCGCGCACTTATCTTTTCGACACTTCGCTATTGCCGCTCTTTTCCATCACTGTTTGGCTACGCAATACACCCGTGTCGGTAAATCCATCTTAAGCATAGCTGAGCAAACATGTTCGAATTCCCACAATTTTCAAAGCACTCTGTAAAGAATGACGTGCTTTCAGGTCTTACAGTAGCCCTGGCTCTGGTACCTGAAGCTGTAGCATTCGCCTTTGTTGCTGGCGTTGACCCAATGGTTGGTCTTTATGCAGCATTCATCGTAGGTTTAATCACTTCTGTCTTTGGCGGCCGTCCAGGTATGATTTCTGGCGCAACCGGCGCAATGGCCGTTGTAATGGTGAGCCTAGTGGCAACCCATGGTGTTCAATACCTATTCGCAGCCGTTATGCTGGCTGGCCTTCTGCAAATTGCAGCAGGTGTATTTAAACTAGGTAAATTTATCCGTATCGTTCCACACCCAGTAATGATTGGTTTCGTGAACGGTTTGGCCATTGTTATCTTCCTAGCTCAGCTTGGTCAGTTTAAAGCGCCAGACGTAACAGGTGCATTAACTTGGCTACCAAGCGGTCAAATGACACTCATGCTGGGTTTAGTAGCCCTTACAATGGCTATCATCCACTTCCTACCTAAGCTAACAACAGCGGTACCATCTTCACTGGTTGCTATTGTTACAGTAACGGCTTTGGTTGTCGGTCTTGACCTTGAAACTCGAACTGTTGTCGACTTCCTACGTACAATGTCTGGTGACGAAGCTGCAACGCTAGCGGGTTCTCTACCAACGTTCTCTATTCCTGCTGTTCCGTTTTCTTTTGAGACACTACAGATCATCCTACCGTACGCAATTATCCTTGCGGCTATCGGCCTGATCGAGTCTCTACTGACACTGACAGTACTAGATGAAATGACAAACACTCGTGGTCAATCTAACCGTGAATGTGTTGGTCAAGGTATGGCTAACGTAACGTGTTCTGTATTCGGTGCGATGGGTGGTTGTGCGATGATCGGTCAATCGATGATCAACGTAAACTCAGGTGGTCGTGGTCGTCTTTCAGGTATCGTCGCCGCAGTTGCACTACTGATGTTCATCCTGTTCGGTTCTGCACTGATTGAAATGATTCCTCTAGCAGCACTTGTGGGCGTAATGTTCATGGTTGTTATCGGCACATTTGAATGGGCAACCTTCAAGCTTGCGCGTCGCGTTCCTAAACAAGACTTCTTCGTTATCGTTCTTGTTACCGTAGTAACAGTACTGACTGATCTTGCTGTGGCAGTAGGTGTTGGTGTTGTCGCTTCTGCGCTAATGTTTGCTTGGCAACATGCTAAACACATCTACGCAGATACATCAGTAAACGCTGAAGGCTCAAAAGAGTACAAAGTTAACGGCCCAATCTTCTTTGGTTCAACGGCTAACTTCCTAGAGTTGTTTGACGCATACAACGATCCACAAGATGTAATCGTCGATTTCGCAAACTCACGCGTGACTGACCACTCTGCAATTGAAGCGATCGACACGATTGCTGACCGTTACGCGGCGCTAGGTAAAACACTTCACCTTCGCCACCTAAGCCAAGACTGTGTTGCTATGCTGCACAAAGCAGGTAGCTTAGTTGAAGCGAACGTTGCAGAAGACCCAATCTACAAAGTAATGTCTAAGTAATCTTAGCTGTAGCTTTAAGTTAGATTTAGAGAGGCCGACATTCAATGTCGGCCTTTTTTATACCTATCGGTCAGCCCTTACGCTGATAACAAAACGACGTACATTGTTCCTACACTACATCGAACGCAGTATCGCTTCGCTAGACTCTTCGATTAAATCCAACACCAATTCAAAACCATTTCCCTCACCATAATACGGATCGGGGATCTCTTGATATTGTGACTCTCCAAAACTCAAAAATAATGCGAGCTTGTATTGGAGGTGAACTGGGCATTGGCTCATTAAGTCGTCTAAATTCGCCCTATCGGCCGCGAGTATCAGGTCAAATTCTTCGAAGTCATTATCTACCACTTTACGAGAATTAATCCCCTTAAAGCTGTAGCCTCGCTTCTCTCCTGCAGATTTGGATCGCGAGTCTGGCGGGTTGCCTTGATGAAAACCAATCGTCCCCGCAGAGTCGACCACAACATCAATATCCAGCTGTTGCGCTTTCTTCCTTAGCACCGCTTCACCTGTTGGCGAGCGGCAAATATTCCCCATACAAACTACGAGTATCTTTTTCATCCCTAATCACCTGTTCTTCCGATGGTTTTTGCTATCGTTAAGTTAGGCTATGATAGACGCAATCACAACTTAAAAGGATTTGTTATGTCGACTGAAGACAACAAAGAACAACGCCACAAAGCAAGACAACAGAAAGTAAAAGAACAAGTCGATGCACGTGTCGCTGCAGCACAAGAAGTAAAAGGCCTATTGCTGGTCATCACGGGTAACGGTAAAGGTAAATCAACATCCGGTTTTGGTACGATTACACGTGCAGTTGGTCATGGTAAGAAATGCGCCGTTGCTCAGTTTGTTAAAGGTACCTGGGATAACGGCGAAAAAAACGTTCTGCAAAAGCTTGATGTCGAGTTCCAAGTCATGGGCACAGGCTTTACTTGGGAAACTCAGAACAAAGCGCAAGATATTGAAGCTGCGCAGCGTGTATGGAAAGAGTGCCAACGCATGCTGGCTGATGAGTCGATCGATGTGATTCTGTTTGATGAACTGACTTACATGGTTAGCTACGGTTACATCGAACTCGATGAAGTGGTTGAGGCGTTGAATAACCGCCCGAAGATGCAGTCTGTCATCATTACAGGTCGTGGCGCGCACCGTACTCTTACTGAGATAGCAGATACAGTATCTGAAGTTCGCAATGTGAAACACGCTTTTGAATCTGGTGTTAAAGCGCTACAAGGCGTTGACTGGTAATCACCTTCAACCAGAGATCCCCGACTCGGTCATTCTTCCCTCTCGAGGATGACGACCACTAGGCCGTTACGCTCTTGAACAAAGGACGACGGCCTATCGTCATTCCCTAGAGCGAGGGACGAGTGTCGTAAGCGTGTCATGAACACC
>NZ_JBFRUJ010000064.1:0-37605 GCF_041474575.1 Vibrio sp. 10N.222.51.C5 | reverse complement strand
ACTGAGCTAGTATCGCATTATAAAAGGTCTTTCACCTTTCGATTACCGCTTTCGCCGTAACCTACAAATTGGAGCGATACATCGGGTTCGAACCGATGACCTCAACCTTGGCAAGGTTGCGCTCTACCAACTGAGCTAGTATCGCAATCTGAAAACGTCTTTCTCCGTTCAGGGCTGCGAATTATAAGAGCATTTTTTTGTGATGCAAGTCCTTAATGCAAAATTACGAAACTTTTTACTCAACTGCTGTAAAAGCACACAGATTTGCAAAAAAAACGGCTCTTATGTCCCTGAAAAGTTAGATAAACGTGATCATTTTATTCGACTAGATGTTAATAATCGTTTTTCGGTAGTACTGCAGCTCGGCGATCGACTCTCGAATATCGTCTAACGCAAGGTGACTTCCCGACTTAGAAAAACCATCTAGCACTTCAGGTTTCCAACGACGCGCAAGCTCTTTCAGCGTGCTTACGTCAACATAGCGGTAGTGGAAGTACTCTTCTAACTCTGGCATGTGCTTGTATAGGAAACGGCGATCTTGACCAATGCTGTTGCCACAAATCGGTGACTTACCTTTTGGTACCCATTTTTCAAGAAACTCAATGGTTTGTTGGATGGCATCTTGCTCTGAAACCGTGCTTTCTTGAATTCGCTTCACGAGGCCGCTGCCAGTGTGAGTCGTTGTACACCACTCGTCCATCTTGTCCAATTCACTCTGAGGTTGGTGAATAGCCAAAACAGGTCCTTCAGCCAGGATGTTAAGCTCACTATCAGTAACGATAGTAGCAATTTCAATGATTTTATGAGTTTCAGGATCAAGTCCTGTCATCTCTAGATCAACCCAAATAAGGTTCTGATCGCTAAAGGACATAAGGCGTCGCCTATTTGTTTATGTGTAAAAGAGGTACTATACCCAAATAACTATACTCAAACTAGCTTTAGGACCATCGAAATCACGTGGTACCAGCAACATCCTGTTTGAGTCCCCAATCATCAAGTTAGATGTGTTAAGTGAAAAATTGTGGCTAAAAAAAAGAAGTTAACCAAAGGTCAAGTACGTCGTGTACGTAGCAACCAGAACAAGCGACTCAAGAAAGAAGATTCTATCCAATGGGATGAGAACATGCTTGGCGGAACCAAAAGCGGACTCGTGATTACGCGCTTTGGCCAACATGCTGATATCGAAGATCTTGAAACTAACGAAGTTCATCGTTGTAACTTACGCCGTAGTATCGAGACTTTAGTTTCTGGTGACCGAGTGACTTGGCGCGCAGGCTTAGAATCAATGGCCGGTATTTCTGGCGTTGTGGAAGCGGTTGAGCCGAGAACTTCAATGCTGACTCGCCCTGATTACTACGATGGCCTAAAGCCAGTAGCTGCGAACGTCGACCAAATGGTTATCGTATCGGCTGTGCTACCAGAGCTATCACTTAATATTATCGACCGTTACCTAATTGCTTCAGAAACGGTAAACATCGCGCCGCTTGTTGTACTGAACAAGGTCGATCTACTGACTGATGAGCAGATTGCTGAATACCGTGAAACACTTAAAGAGTACGAGAAGATCGGCTATAAAGTGATGTTCGTGAGTAAAGAGTCTGGCTACGGCATCAAAGAGCTGGAAGCTGAACTCAAAGACCGTATCAACATCTTTGTTGGTCAATCGGGTGTGGGTAAATCAAGCCTAGTGAATGCATTAATGCCTACGCTAGACATTGAAGAAGGCGAAGTCTCTGAGAACTCAGGTCTTGGTCAGCACACAACCACGGCAGCTCGTTTATACCACTTCCCTTCTGGTGGTGATCTGATTGATTCACCAGGAGTGCGTGAATTCGGCCTATGGCACCTAGAGGCCGACGAAATCACTGAAGCCTTTATCGAGTTCAAGCCTTACCTTGGCGGTTGTAAGTTCCGTGACTGTAAACACATTGATGACCCAGGCTGCATCCTGCGCGAAGCGGTAGAAAACGGAAAGATCAGTCGATTACGTTTCGACAACTACCACCGCATCATTGAAAGCATGGCGAGTAACAAAGATAACCGTCAGTATTCACGCAACAAAAAAGCCGATCTCTAATCGCGTTTTTGTGAACAAATGTGTGCATTTACTGACAATTGGCGCGAATTTAAGTAACATCTCGCGCCCTAAACCGTCATCGACAGATTTAATTGAAAAACAATTAGCATTGGAAAATTAATACAATGGATAAGATTAAAGTTGGATTGCAGTACTGGATTCCACAACATGGATTAACTCGCCTAGTCGGCAAACTTGCGTCTGCTAAAGCGGGCGGCTTAACGACAGCGATCATCAACTGGTTCATCAAGCAATACAAAGTGAACATGGATGAAGCTCTGCATAGCGATCCAAAACACTTTAAAACATTCAATGAATTCTTCGTGCGTGAATTGAAAGAAGGCATGCGTCCCATCGCCGAAGGTGAATCTGTTATTGTTCACCCTGCAGATGCACGTGTAAGCCAATTTGGCCCAATTACTGACGGTCAACTGATTCAAGCGAAAGGCCATAACTACTCAGCTCGCGAGCTATTGGGTGGTGATGCTGCGCTAGCGGATGAGTTTAAAGACGGTGAATTCGCAACGCTTTACCTGTCTCCAAGTGATTACCACCGCGTGCACATGCCATGCGACGGCACACTGCGCCAGATGATCTACGTTCCGGGTGACCTTTTCTCAGTTAACCCGTTAACGGCAGAGAACGTTCCAAATCTATTCGCACGTAATGAGCGTGTCGTGTGTATCTTCGATACGGAATTTGGCCCAATGGCACAAGTGCTGGTTGGCGCAACGATCGTAGGCAGCATCGAGCAAGTGTGGGCAGGTACCATCACCCCACCTCGCGGTAACTCGGTTTACAAATGGGATTACCCTGCACAAGGTGACAAAGCAATCATCTTGAAGAAAGGCGAAGAGATGGGCCGCTTTAAGCTTGGTTCAACCGTTATCAACCTGTTCGCTAAAGATGCGATCAAGTTTGACGACACTATGCAAAATGGCGAGAAAACGGTTCTTGGTACACCTTTCGCGCACATTGCTGGCAAAGAAGCGCAAGCAAATGACGATGTTGTTACCGATTCTGCTGAGAACACTGACCAAGCTTAACAATTTGAGTTAACTCATTTAAGCTTTCAAGGCGCGTTACTTTTTCTATTTCAGAGAAGAACGCGCCTTTTTCTTAACTCTACCGATTCATTTGCTACTCAAGCTCTAACAACTCAATCTTTCAAACCCTGCCCAGCCACCTGCTGCTTCTCACTCTTGTCTCTAATTGCCCAGATAAAAGATTGACCAAAAACAAAACAACTGTCGAAACCTTAAACAACTTTTTGATTTTCCAACCCGTCTCCAAGTACCAGAAATCCAGATAACTTACTCTATTTGAAGATATTTTATTTATAGGGTCTTTGTACATGCCTAAACTCAATGTTGGCGTTCTGGTCAAGCTGTTGATTTGTTTTGCGATTCCCTTAGGCGTGTTATTCATGCCGATAGATTCAATACCAATCGATGATCTCACGCTGATTCAACACCGCCTGTTGGCGATATTCTTATTAGCAGCCCTGCTGTGGGTGCTTGAACCTGTTCCGGTATTCGCCACTTCCATTTTGATCATTGCGCTTGAACTGGTGATGATATCTGACAAAGGTTTACACCTATTTAGAAATCCACCAGCGGGGCACGATCTCGGTGAGTTAATCAAATATACCGACATCTTCGGTGCATTTTCGTCACCGATCATCATCCTTTTCATGGGTGGTTTTGCTCTTGCGATATCCGCATCCAAGTATGAACTCGATAACAACCTAGCTCGAGTGCTACTTAAACCATTTGGTACAGAACCGCGCTTCATTATGCTCGGCTTAATGCTGATCACCGCCGTGTTCTCAATGTTCATGTCAAATACCGCAACGACGGTAATGATGCTTGCACTGCTCGGCCCTATCGTGGCATCTGCACCAAAAGGCGATATGGGTATCAAAGCGCTCGTGTTGTGTATTCCAATTGCTGCCAATACTGGCGGTATCGCAACCCCAATCGGTACACCGCCCAATGCCATCGCGCTGCAATACCTAACGGGTGAAAATACCATCGACTTCCTCAGCTGGATGATGATGGGCTTACCCTTTGTGATCATCCAACTCACCATCGCTTGGTTTCTTCTACAAAAACTCTTCCCTTCTAAAGAAAGAAACATGGTGCTCAAGCTCGATGGACAATTTAGAAAGAGCTGGCGAGCGATTGTGGTTTACATCACCTTCGCTGCCACTATCCTATTGTGGATGACCACCAAACTGCACGGCATGAACACTTATGTGGTGTCTATCATTCCACTGGCTGTGTTTACTCTCACCGGCATCATGGGCAAAGAAGAGCTCAAACTGATTAACTGGGATGTGTTGTGGTTAGTCGCGGGTGGTATTGCGATTGGTATAGGACTAGATAAAACAGGCTTAGCCGTGGCACTCGCACACGCGATTGATTATGAGTCGCTCTCACCAACAGCGGTAGTGCTAACGTTATCCATCGTATGCTGGTTAATGGCGAACTTCATGTCAAACACCGCAACTGCCAACTTGCTGATGCCGATAGCCGCTGCAATTGGTGCTTCCATGGAAAGCCTAGTTGCGATTGGTGGTCTGCAAGGCTTGCTGGTTGTGGTCGCCTTCTCTGCGTCACTTGGCATGATTCTGCCAGTATCGACACCACCAAACTCACTGGCCTACTCGACCGGGCTTATCGAAAGCAAAGACATGGCGAAGATGGGCATCATCTTAGGTATTGTGGGCTTGCTGATGGTTTACCTCGCCCTGTTTATCATCACCTAGCACGTTAATCCCTACTAATGCCCTTCCAGATAGTAATCACGTCTTTGCTATCTGGAAGGTTTAGTGCATATTGAATCCCCCACTTCTACATTTTGACACGGACGTACACTTCAATGGGATTCGAATGGCTGGCTCTTGCTGCCGCTTTTCTTTGGGCCATCGCGAGCCTGATGTCAGTAAAGCCTGCTCAACACTTAGGTTCTTTCGCCTATAGCCGTTGGCGCATGGGTTGCACTGCTATCATCTTATCGAGCATGGCTTGGTTTACTGGTGGCTGGTCAACGGTCGAAGCAGACCTAGTCACGCCGATGATGCTGTCTGGGCTAATTGGCATCTTCATTGGTGATACCGCCCTATTTGCTTGTTTGAACAGAATGGGACCGCGCCAAGCAGGTTTGCTGTTCTCTTGTCACGCCGTGTTCTCGGCGATTCTTGGTTACTTCCTATTTAGCGAAAGCATGACTTCGGTGGAGCTGATTGGCTCGGCTTTGGTGTTCAGTGGCGTTTTAACCGCGATATTCTTTGGTCGTCGAGGACAAGCCAACAACCAACTCGAAACCATCAAGGGCACCGTGTGGATTGGTGTAGCTCTCGGAATCACTGCCGCTATTTGCCAAGCCTTGGGCGGTATTATTGCAAAACCCGTGATGCAAACCAGCATAGACCCTGTTGCCGCTTCAGCGATTCGTATGATTACCGCTTTTGTTGCTCACTCCGCATTTCGTCTAACTGGCGCTAAGCTCTCACGCGCAATCAACCCGATGAATGGTCAAATATTTGCGATTACTGCAGTGAACGGATTTTTAGCGATGGCGGTGGGAATGACGCTGATCTTGTATGCGCTTCAGGAAGGCAATGTCGGCATGGTTGCTCTGTTATCTTCAACCACACCAATCATGTTGTTACCAATACTTTGGCTGTACACCAAACAGAGACCAAATGCCTACGCTTGGATCGGTGCCATTGTTGCCGTTATTGGCACTGGTATCCTAGTAAGATAGTGGCACTGGGATTCTGGTCAGTTAGCCAAACAGTAAGTAAGACTAACTGAATAGAGAGCTAAGAGCGCGGGAACGGAAAAGCCGTCACATCATCGATATGGTCATAACCTAATGCCAGCATGATCAGACGATCAATACCTAAAGCAACACCCGCACAGTCTGGTAAGCCCGCTTTTAATGCCTCAATCAAGTGATGGTCAATCGGTTGAGGCGATAAGCCCATCTCAATACGTTTGGCATTGTCATCTTCAAAGCGCTTGAGCTGCTCTTGTGGCTTGTCTAGTTCATGGAAGCCGTTTGCCAATTCAATGCCTTTGAAATACACCTCAAAGCGATCGGCTACTCGCGAGTCATTCGGGTTAATCTTGGCTAATGCCGCTTGTGAAGCCGGAAAGTCATAAACAAACGCAGGGACTTGTTGCCCTATTTTAGCTTCAACCCCAATACTAAACAGCAACTGCAGCAAGGTGTCACGGTCTTGTTCTGGATCTGCAATGTCGCTGAGCCCAAGTTTTGCTGCGGCTTGCTTTAGCGTAGCCATCGAATCTTCCAGTGGACACACACCTAACACGTCAATAAAGGCTTGTTGGTAAGTCATTCGCTCTGCTGAGCCCGATTTAAGTACCTGCTGTAACAGCAAATCCATTTCATCCATCAGGTCATGGTGATCAAAGCCAACGCGATACCACTCCAACATGGTGAACTCAGGGTTGTGGTAACGGCCATTTTCTTCGTTACGGAAAGACTTACAAATTTGGTAAATACAGCCACTGCCCGCCGCTAATAGACGTTTCATATGAAACTCAGGGCTAGTCATAAAGAACAGAGGCTGACCGTGCGCATAACCCGGCCCTACGAATTCAGTTTTGAAAGTATGCAAATGCACGTCCGTCACCGTGGCGTGGCTCATCGCAGGCGTATCCACTTCCATCACGTTTCGCTCAGCAAAGAACTGACGAATTTGATTAAGGATATCAGCACGTTGCTTTAACTGTTTAATGGTTGCGGCCGGTTGCCATGTAGAGTGCATTATTGAGTTCCATATTACTGAATTCTAGGCGACGAAAATTACCACCTTTCATCGCTTTTGTAAGCTTCTATCTTTCTATTCGTGAAAGCAAAATGTTGCTTTAATGAAGCCAGAAAATTACGTTCTACAATACAATTATCAATACAGCTTTCACATCCACATTGATAACAAAAATCATACTCAACAAGCCGTTAACACAAGTCTTGTGGGTTAATCGTTATCAACAATTCATTGCCGTGATTGCAGTCACATAACCTATAATTTCTATGCCTCCATATGCACTACCGACCTAAAAACCCAAATGCATCAACTTTTCGAATACCTTCCTCTCTTACACTGAACCTACCACTTAAGGCTTAGGGGTGCTAAATGGTTCCTACAATTTAGAACCTCCTAAATAGGCTTTTTATAATAACAAGCGGAATACTCCGCATCACACTGGAGAATAACTGTGAAGACAATTACCACAGATATCGCAGTCATCGGCGCAGGCGGCGCTGGTCTTCGTACAGCTATTGCTGCGGCTGAAGCTAATCCTGAACTGGAAGTAGCACTGATTTCTAAAGTTTACCCAATGCGTTCGCACACGGTAGCGGCAGAAGGCGGTTCAGCAGCAGTAATTAAAGACGAAGATAGCTTAGATAACCACTTCAACGATACTGTTGGTGGTGGCGACTGGCTATGTGAACAGGATGTTGTTGAATACTTTGTTGAAAACTCGACTCGCGAAATGATCCAAATGGAACAATGGGGCTGCCCATGGAGTCGTAAAGAAAACGGTGAAGTAAACGTACGCCGATTCGGCGGTATGAAGGTAGAGAGAACGTGGTTCGCAGCGGATAAAACCGGCTTCCACATGCTTCATACTCTGTTCCAGACTTCGATGAAGTACGACACAATCAAACGATTTGATGAGTACTTTGTGGTGGATTTGCTCGTTGAAGATGGCGAAGTACAAGGCCTAATCGCGATTCACATGTCTGAAGGTGAACTTGTTACGATCAAAGCGAAATCTGTTGTGTTAGCAACCGGTGGCGCAGGTCGTGTTTACCACTGCAATACCAACGGCGGCATCGTAACGGGCGACGGTATGGCAATGGCTTATCGCCACGGTGTGCCACTGCGTGATATGGAGTTCGTTCAATACCACCCAACAGGCCTACCGGGCACTGGCATCTTGATGACCGAAGGTTGTCGTGGTGAAGGCGGTATCATCGTCAACAAGAACGGCTACCGTTACCTACAAGATTACGGCATGGGCCCTGAAACTCCAGTGGGCGAGCCGAAGAACAAATACATGGAACTGGGTCCTCGTGACAAAGTTTCTCAAGCATTCTGGCACGAGCAGCAGAAAGGCAACACCATCAAGCACCCACTTGGTGATGTCGTACACCTTGACCTTCGCCACCTTGGTGAAGAGTACCTGCAAGAGCGTCTACCGTTCATCTGTGAGCTAGCAAAAGCGTACGTAAACGTAGACCCAGCAAAAGAGCCAATCCCAATTCGTCCAACCGTTCACTACACCATGGGTGGTATTGAAACTAACGGTACCTGTGAAACTCGTATTAAAGGCCTATTCGCCGTTGGTGAATGTGCTTCAGTTGGCCTACACGGTGCAAACCGCCTAGGTTCTAACTCACTGGCTGAGTTCGTGGTATTTGGCCGCGTTGCTGGTGAAGAAGCGGTGAAACGCGCTGCTGAATTCAAAGGCTGGAACGAAGAGTCTATCGCTAAGCAAGTGAAAGCGGTTGAAGAGCGCATCGCAGGTCTACTAAACCAAGAAGGCGACGAGAACTGGGCTGACATCCGTACTGAAATGGGTCACACCATGGAAGCGGGTTGTGGTATCTACCGTCAAGAAGACTTGATGCAAAAGACCATCGACAAACTCACTGAACTGAAAGCTCGCTACAAGAAGATCAGCATTAAAGACAAAGGCAAAGTGTTCAACACTGACCTACTTTACGCTATCGAGGTGGGTTACGGCCTTGAAGTTGCAGAAGCGATGGTCCACTCAGCGATTCTTCGTAAAGAGTCTCGCGGTGCACACCAACGTCTAGACGACAACTGCACAGAACGTGATGACGTGAACTTCCTGAAACACTCTCTATCTTTCTACAACGAAGATGCAGCACCAACCATCGACTACAGCGGCGTTAAGATTACTAAATCTCAACCTAAAGCTCGTCTGTACGGTGAAGCTGCAGAGAAAGCCGCTGCCGCTGAAAAAGCAGCAGAAGAGAATGCGAAGAAGAGCGAAGAGGAGCAAGCATAATGTCAGCGAATCGAATCCAAAAAATTGAAATCCTGCGTTATGATCCTGAGCACGACGCAGAACCTCACTTTCAAACCTTTGAAGTTCCGTTTGATGAAACCATGTCGGTACTTGATGCGATTGGTTACATCAAAGATAACCTAGATAAAGACCTGTCTTACCGTTGGTCTTGTCGTATGGCGATTTGTGGTTCTTGCGGCATCATGGTTGATGGCGTGCCAAAACTGGCGTGTAAGAGCTTCTTACGTGACTACCCGAATGGCTTCAAGATTGAGCCTTTAGCTAACTTCCCAATCGAAAAAGATTTGATTGTCGACATGACGCCGTTCATCGAGCGCCTTGAAGCGATCAAGCCTTACATCATTGGTAACGACCGTAAGCCAGAAGACGGCACGAACATCCAAACTCCAGAGCAAATGGCGAAATACAAACAGTTCGCTGGCTGCATCAACTGTGGTTTGTGTTACGCAGCATGTCCTCAGTTTGGTCTAAACCCTGAGTTCATTGGCCCTGCGGCACTTGCTCTTGCTCACCGCTACAACCTAGATAGCCGTGACAATGGTAAAGCTGAGCGCATGAAGCTTATCAATGGCGACAACGGCGCTTGGGGCTGTACGTTTGTAGGTTACTGTTCTGACGTTTGTCCGAAGAAAGTAGACCCAGCGGCTGCAGTAAACCAAGGCAAAGTTGAGTCTTCAATGGACTTCGTTATCTCGATGTTCAAGCCTGATGGATCGCAAGTAAAAACAGCAGAGGAGGCATAATATGAGCAATCGTAAGCCTTATGTTCGTGAGATGAAGAGAACGTGGTGGAGCAACCATCCGTTCTACCGCTTCTACATGCTACGTGAAGCGACTGTACTGCCTTTGATTTTATTCACTCTGTTCCTAACCTTCGGTTTGGGTGCACTAGTGAAAGGCCCTGAAGCTTGGGCTGGTTGGTTGAGCTTTATGGCTAACCCTATCGTCGTTGGTATCAACATCGTGGCACTGCTAGGCAGCTTGCTGCACGCTCAAACCTTCTTCAGCATGATGCCTCAAGTAATGCCAATCCGTCTTAAAGGCAAATTGGTTGATAAAAAAATCATCGTACTGACCCAGTGGGCAGCGGTGGCTTTTATTTCTTTAATCGTTCTTGTTGTGGTGTAAGGAGCTTTCGTTATGAACACAAATTACAAAGTAACACCTGTTAACCACAACCCACAACGCTCTGATGAGCCAATCTGGTGGGGCCTATTTGGCGCTGGCGGTACTTGGTTTGCGATGATCACACCAATCACGGTTCTAGTGTTAGGTATCTTAGTGCCAATGGGCATCATCGATGCGGACGCAATGAGCTACGAGCGTGTGTCTGAATTCGCCACCAGCATTATCGGTGCGCTATTCATCATCGGTACGCTAGCACTGCCAATGTGGCACGCAATGCACCGTCTTCACCACGGCATGCACGACCTTAAGTTCCATGTCGGTGTTGCGGGTAAAGTTGGCTGCTACTTCGTTGCAGGCCTAATCAGCGCACTGTCTATTATCTTCATTTTTATGATTTAACAGTTAAATAGAAAACGCCTAGGTTTGACCCTAGGCGTTTATTCTATGCTAGATGATAAGTCTATATGCGTTACGGCGATTCAAACCCCACAAATCGCATCACACCCGAGAATATCTCAGCTTCTCCCTCTGCCGGCGCAGGGTTGCTCCAGGTTGGATCGCTCCAGAAGGATTTAGTCGTAATATACTCTCCATCTTGATCAACCTTATTCCAGGTGTCTTTGGCTCCTATAAATTCCTCTTCGGTTATGGTTAAGGTCACCTCACCATTCAAAATCACCCAATCGAACCCGAACAATCCCTCATCATCGTCAAAGTAGCCAGTACCGTTACTATGGAACACAACCTCTTCTTCAACTACAGCCATGACGGTGCCATTTATCTCCCAAAGATCGATGAGCTCCCAACGAGAACTTTCACTGCCATTACCTGTGAAATCAGACTCTATAAACTGAGCACCACCAACGGTACAGTTGGCGACTGCGCTGTCATAGTCCGAACGAGTGCCAAAGTCAGAGGGTTGGTCCGTAAAATCATCCCACGGTGAATCACCATCCTCACAGACCGTTACTGTTCCCTCGTAGGTAACATTTGTAAGCACCTCCTCTGAACCATCCCTAGAGATAGTTAATTCATCATCAGTTTGTGATAAAAGTACCCATTGCTCGGTTGAGGTATCTTCATAAGTTACCACCATGGTATTAGCTGAAGTTTTCATCCAACTGTTCCCATAGGTCTCAGTGCCGTCATTGCCGATGTAACTCATACTGCCATCAGCATGGAAGAAGAAGTTGTTACTATCGTACTCCCTCAATACCAAGTTAGTCGGGTCAAACTGCAGAGCGTTTCTATCTTGTTGCACCACGGTATCTGCCCATATCCAACTTTCAGTCACACCGCCTAACGTTTCTTCCTCGAAGAACTTAATTGACCAAGTTTGCTCCATTGACTCTAATAACGCCCAGTAAGTCGTGAAGCTCTCCGATTCATCAGAATAGCTAACCTTAATAAAGCCATCTTCTATGGCCCAGTCATCGATATAGTCACCACCCTCACTCTTCAATACATGTACAGTACCATCAGCATTGAACAAGTAATCACGAGTATCTCCATTGCCTTTAACGCGTTGGAAGTTTAGACCCTCGACCATCTCACTGGTAATGTGAGTTCGACCGCCACAATCCGTGATCGCCGTTTCGTAGTCACTCATACTCGGGATAGGTTGCCCCTCAACAGGTTCTGCATCACCGATGTAGCACTCTTCAAGCACAATCGGACGATCTTGTTGAATAATAGTATCCATCCAGATATAGCTACTTGATTGACCGTCCACAACTTCGTTCTCATAGAACTTGATTGACCACGTATCATCCAACGAATCTAACAGTGCCCAGTAAGTCGTGAAGCTCTCCGATTCATCAGAATAGCTGATCTTAACCAAGCCATCTTCTATGACCCAATCGTCAGTATAGTTACCGCCCTCTCCCTTCAATACATGCACTGTGCCATCAGCATTGAACAAGTAGTCACGAGTATTTCCATTGCCTTTAACGCGTTGGAAGTTTAGACCCTCGACCATTTCGCTGGTAATGTGAGCTCGACCGCCACAATCCGTAATCGCAAGCTCATAGTCAGCCATGATTGGGCTTGACTGATCATCGCTATCACCCAAGTAGCAGGTAAATAGGTAATCGCTCAACACTACACCATCTTCTATAGACTGTGCGGCAATACCATTGAAAGCGTACATAGTATCGTCCGACGGTTCAGCACTTGGCGCCTCAATCTCACCTGCCGTAAGTTCACCATTGTACATGCTAAAGATCATGGTAGGCGTATCCCCCTCTCCCATGTAGGGCATAGCCTCAACTGGTACGGTAAATTCGACGATATCTTCACCGTGTAATGTGTAACGTAAGTAATCCGCAGTAGCGACGCGACTTGCCGTTCCTGCGTCCCAATCAAAGAAGTAATAATGCGCCGTGCCATCACTCACTAACTCGATATCAAAGTCTAGATAGAGGCCAACAGAGGTAGTAAGATCTGTGGAAACCGACTCACCGACCGACTGCGACACAATAATGTCGTCCAGACTTGTAATAGAGCTACCATCCGTATCATAACCGACGTCAGAGAACCTCACGTACGGACTACCACCCTCCCATAGGAAGTACTGGTTTACGGCTGGAGAGAAGGTAAACATTACCGCTTGTGAGCCTTCAGCGAACCTCGCCTCTTCCATGAAGTCGAACCACTCAAAGTAGACTTCATACAATGCCATACCCGATAGGTTTACCACTTCTGATTCTACTGAATAATAGAAACTGGAATTGTCTTCTGGATAGGCAATAAGTTGCTCTCCAGAGAAGTCTATCGTATAACCTACCGGAGTTTGCCAGCCGTTTTCAGTGAGCTGTACGTCCCCCTCAGCTTCAAGTGGTAGCTGGATAAAGGATTGATCACCACGGTACTGTATGAGTTCCGTAAGGGTTAACGTATCACCGCCATAACTCAAGGTTTCTTTAAACAGAATATCTACGAACGATAGTTCGCTCCCATCGCTGAAGAATCCGTAAAGAGTCCCCTCTTGCTCCGCAAACTCTTGGGCGGTAATAGTCCACTTATTTGGGTCGGTTGGATAAAGGTCTTCACCGTCATAAACGCCGTCTTCATCTGAATCAGCATTATTCGGATCTAAACCTTCGGTTGCATTCTCATGGTTATCGCCTAAACCATCACTATCAGAATCCGCCCACTCTAATGAGTCATAAGGGAAGGCATCGCTATTGTCGCCAACATAGTCACCATCACTATCATCCCATTCATTTGGATCATTAGGGAAAGCATCCTCGTAGTCTTTAAAGCCATCGTCGTCGCTATCTTGATTTAAAAACTCTGCAAGATAATCTTGCGCAGCTGTCTCGTCTAAGAAGAACACTCCTAGACTGTTATGCCAACTAAACGCTTCCTCCGTTAGGTCCATGCTCCAAGTGTCTATGCCCCTGCGATAGTAAGCATTGTGCCAAGGCCAAGGATTCTCAACATCCGGGACCATAAGCACCATATCAACGTCATTCACTCCGGTGAACGAACCAGGAACCACACCACTATCACCAAGGTTCAATGTAACCAGTGTTGGAATACCCGTATAAGTCAATAGGTAGTCTTGCGTTACAACGTGCCATTGAATTGGCCCATTGTCATCGTATTGGAAGCTGCTTGTAGGTAACAGCGTAGCGTATCGGCTCAGGCCTGGAATGATTTGATCATCAATAAGCTCCAACTCTGTGCCATCAGCACGGGCATCCTCTACCTGTTGTGGTAGATCAACAACCGCTTGTGTTCCCCACTCATCAAATGAGGTAGCAACCCAAAGGCCATTAGATTGTTTCTGGTAAACGCGATAGGCCTGTCCGACATTATCAGTGTCAGTCGTAAATGAATAATCCGCTAATGGGTAGTGCTGCCACTCTATGTGTTTATTTTTTTCCACATCACTGACAGAACGAGACACGGCATTCCATTCTTGGAACAAGGTATTGATTGGATCACTATCGACAATGAGTAGTGTGTTCGTTTCCTCGTTTAGAACCGAACGCTCTCCACTTTCAAGAACATCACCATTGATTAGCACCTCTTTGCGGTAATAGTTCCAGTACGAGGTGAGATCGTCCCATTTGCCATCATTAAAGTTAAAGTCTGCGTACTCATGGAATTCACCATCTTGTG
Organism: Vibrio sp. 10N.222.51.C5; assembly: GCF_041474575.1. Classification (NCBI taxonomy): domain Bacteria; kingdom Pseudomonadati; phylum Pseudomonadota; class Gammaproteobacteria; order Vibrionales; family Vibrionaceae; genus Vibrio; species Vibrio sp. 10N.222.51.C5. Next base: position 23,175 of record NZ_JBFRUJ010000064.1, on the reverse strand, counting down.
GGTTTGCCCATATTGGTGTCGAATATTCGTAGACATAGCTACCATCAGGGATATTATTAAATCGAAGTTCAACATTGATGTAACCGTCTGCACCCCAGTCCTGCTTAGACTCCACGAAACTCTGCACGTAATCCTGCGTTACAGTGGTTAAAGTCTGAGCCCATTGAGCTTGATGGGTTTGAACATCGTCGATATCAAAGCCATTTACCGTGTATTCGGTTAACGTTTCGACCGCTTGAACGCCCTCTGCGACGTCCTCAAATTCCACTGATACACTATGTATTGTATCTATTTGAGATAAGTCATTTGGGTGAACTCTAGATGTTAAGGCTACGCCTTGTTCATAGACACGACCATTACCGCCGAAACCGCCCTCAAGAGATGCATCACCCTCATCGATATAGCGCCAATACGTCTCGCTTGTTTCGGTTCTAGTACCAATTTCAAGAGACATGCCTTCGTAACGTGCAGTACCATCGAGGTTATAGTCGTACGCAAAGGTCTGGATACGAGTAAAGTCATCATTTAACAGGTGATCGACACTTTGTGTCGTGCCATATACCACATCATCAGCAGTGATATATTGAGTAGTTATGGTGGTAACAATCTCTCCGCTATTCAGTGTCTCAACCATTTCTTCGACCTCAATATCCAGTGTAATGATATCGCGATCTGTTATGTTGAAAATTGCTACATCAGTTGCACTAACATTGGCCACAACATCAGCAATTGACTTATTTCCATCCTCTGGATGAACATCGGCATTATTACCAACGCCATCACCGTCCACATCGACCCATTCGGTCGCATCGGTTGGGAATTCATCAACATCATTGTTGTAACTGTCGTTATCCGTATCGTTTGGATACGGGTCATCCTCGTTATCGCCTAAGCCATCATCATCCGTATCTGCCCATTCGGTCGCATCGGTTGGGAATTCATCGGCATTATTACCAACGCCATCACCGTCCGTATCTAAGGACTCGTTGGGATCCGATGGGAATTTATCGGCATTATTACCAACACCATCACCGTCCGTATCTGCCCATTCGGTTGGGTCATTATCAAATACATCTTGATTGTCACCATAGCCATCAGAGTCATTATCAGCCCACTCAGTTGGATCTTGTGGGAAGACATCATCAATACTGTCTACCCCATCCGAATCATGGTCACCAGCACGAGAACGATCCGTTGGAAACGCATCATTGGCATCAGGGTAGATGTCATCTTCTCCGTCCACCGTATCATCATTTAGGTCGGCATTATTACCGATCTCATCACCATCGGAGTCCAGACTTTCATCGGGATCATTCGGAAAGTCATCTAAGTCATTGGGGACGCCGTCATCATCTGTGTCATTAGAAAAATCGACACCCTCTGTCGCACCACCAACATTATCAAATGTCTTATCGCTATCACCTGCAACTTCTTCAATTTTCTTTTTGATTTCATTATTCACAGATGCAATCACAGAGATAAACTTAGTCCCTTTATCTTCACTTTCAGCAACTTCTTGCAACTCTTGAGGAGATGAAGGCAAAACATTTGAATCAACCAAGTTTTCAGCGGCATAAGCGGCAGCCTCAACACCTGACTCAACAAAATCACCTAAGATTTCATCTTCATCTAAGCCTAGCTGATCAGCGACTTGCTGAATGGCAGCTTGCTTTGCTGCTTCAACCGCAGCAGCATCGTCAGAATCTGTAGTGTTTTGCTCGATCAATACGTGAACTAGCGTACTCAAAGGGGTGACATCTTTTTCACCTGGAGGGGCTGACATAATATAGTCGTCAGACACCGTAACATCAGGTTCATCTTCATCAATCGTCTGCCCGGAGATCGCTTGCACAACGACAGGGTACTGTTCAGGGTTGTCGACATCGGTGACGTCTAAATCTGCAACTCCGCCATCACCAGAAATAGCATTAGGCTCACCGTCGTCTAAGACGTAGTTACCGTTAAGGTCTAACCAAATTCGAGCATAACGTAAATAACCATCAATTGCAGTCACACTGTATTTAGTCGTTTCAGCTGGGGAGCTGGGAGTCGAGGGAGTCTCACTCGGAGTCGTGGTTGACACGGTTGTATCATCGTCATCACATCCTGAAAGCCCGACGATACTAACCAAACCAAGAGCCAACGTAATTGCATTAAGTCTCATATTAATATCCACATAGTTGCTTAATAACATCGCGTATAAAGCTAGTAGACTCTACTCATTCTAACAATATTGTAATCAGCTTCCCTTCCCACCACACACATTCACAAAATCAATATTAAACAGTCACATATTGAATTGAGAGATTTTTGTTGCGATATATAAACGCCAACAACACCTTGTAAATCTATAAGTTAGATAAAATTTTTGATTTTCATCCAGAATACAACCAAAATATGACACTAGTCACATAATGTAGCCTTGTAACCAAGGTGAATCGCATCTGGCTTACTCACTCTTGATTTTCCAGCTCTTCGCATCCCGCATCTCGTTTACGCGAATCTGATCTTGGGATACAAAAAAAGGCCGCCTAAGCGACCTTTTTCAGATACTTGAAGTCAATTACTTCACACGACCAACGTATTCGCCAGTACGAGTATCAACTTTAACAACTTCACCGATTGCGATGAATAGAGGTACGCGAACTACCGCGCCAGTTGCTAGAGTTGCAGGCTTACCGCCAGTACCTTGTGTGTCGCCTTTAAGGCCAGGATCGGTTTCTGTTACTGCGATCTCAACAAAGTTTGGTGGAGTTACTGTGATAGGGTTATCATTCCACAACGTTAGAGTACATACGTCGTTTTCAACTAACCATTTAGAAGTCTCGCCTACTGCTTTTGCATCAGCAGCGATTTGCTCGAATGTTTCGTTGTTCATGAAGTGGTAGAATTCGCCATCGCTGTATAGGTAGCCTAGTTCAACGTCTACAACGTCCGCTAGTTCTACTGTATCGCCTGACTTAAATGTTTTCTCTAACACTTTGCCTGACAGCAGTTTACGAAGTTTAACACGGTTAAACGCTTGGCCTTTACCTGGCTTAACGTATTCATTGTCGATAATTGAGCAAGGCTCGTTATCCATCATGAATTTTAAACCGCCTTTGAATTCATTGGTGCTTACTGACGCCATGATTTTCTCTTCCACATCTTTGAGTTAATTTCAATGCCGCATATCATAACCCGAAAAGTCGAATCTGTTGAGCAAAACTGGCTCAAACAACTATCGAATGCGATCTCTGACCCGACAAAACTGCTTGAGGCATTGGAAATAGACCCAACACCATGGCAAGCAGGCTTCGCTGCTCGTGAGTTATTTGCACTTCGGGTACCTCTTAGCTTTGTCGAACGAATGGAAAAAGGCAACCCACACGATCCATTGCTACGACAAATTTTACCGCTAAGCGAAGAGTTTGAGGTACACCAAGGCTATTCCGCTGATCCACTGGAAGAGCAAGACAACGCCATTCCTGGGCTACTGCACAAATACAAGAACCGTGCACTGATGATTGTGAAAGGCGGTTGTGCGATTAACTGCCGCTACTGCTTCCGTCGTCACTTCCCTTACCAAGATAACAAGGGCTCGAAGTCTGTTTGGCAAACCAGCCTAGACTATGTGGCTGCTCACCCAGAGATCAACGAAGTTATCTTGTCGGGTGGCGATCCACTGATGGCAAAAGACAGCGAACTAGAGTGGCTAATTCATGCTATCGCACAAATTCCACATGTGAAAACAGTTCGAATTCATAGCCGATTACCGGTTGTGATTCCCGCTCGAGTAACGGATGAACTATGCCAATTGTTAGCTCAAACTCGCCTTAATGTGGTGATGGTGAGCCATATTAACCATGCCAACGAAATTAACTTAGAGCTCAAACAAGCTTTCCACAAGCTTAAGTTAAGTGGTGCGACTCTGCTCAACCAAGGCGTGATGCTTAAAGGCGTAAACAACAGCGCTAACTCATTGAAAGAATTAAGCGAAAAGCTATTCGACGCCGGTATTTTACCTTACTATATGCATGTACTTGATAAGGTTCAGGGCGCAGCGCACTTCTATATTTCAGATGAAGAGGCGAAGCATCACTTTAAAGGATTAATCTCTGAGGTTTCTGGCTACCTAGTACCTAAGTTAACCCGTGAGATTGGCGGACGCAGCAGCAAGACACCGCTCGACCTACACATTGAATAGAGAAGTTGTATCAATGAAACACAATACCTCAGTTGCTCCACCAGCAACCACATCTCAACCAGCGCTTAGGTTCAGCTCAAGAGGTTTCACCATCATCGAGCTGGTCGTGGTGATCGTGATTCTAGGTATTGTGTCGGTCACTGCAGCTTCTAAGTTCCTCAACCTTCAAACCGATGCTCGTATCTCGACATTAAACGGCCTTAAAGGCGGAATGGAGGGCGCAAGTGCTATGCTTTATGGTAAGACATCAGCATTGGGCTTAGATAAAGCAGCTAGCGCATCGATTAATGTTGAGGGTGACAATATCTCAGTGGTCTATGGCTATCCTGCAGCGATGAACGATCAAACTTGGTCACAGCTCATCGAATCAACCTTTCTAGATGCTGTTTGGGATACGGGTCGAGCTGACTGGTTCTTTACCAACACAGATGCGAATGATGGCATTATTCTTTATGCGCCTTCTAGCCGAAAAAAACAGGCTGATAACTGCTACCTTGAGTACCAAGAAGCGACAGAGACCACGACACCAGCCTTCACCTTAACAACAAGCGGCTGCTAGGTTTTAAGTAATCTTTATCAATCGTTAAGACAAAAAGTTTTTGTTCGATCGTCCGGTCTATTATTAGCATACTCGGCTCTATTCTAAATTTTTAGGAGGGGTGATATGTCACAATTTATAGAACAAACTCTCAACCTTGCCCCCTTTAGCTGGGCAGGCCTCGCTGCATGCATGCTGTGTGGTTCTTTAATCGGAATCGAAAGGCAAACACGCGGTAAACCCGTCGGAATCCGAACGTCGATTCTGATCATCAGTGGTACCTATTTCTTCCTCACCATGGCGATCAGCCTATCCCCCAACACACTCGATCAAGCTCGTGTGCTTGGTCAGATAATTACGGGTGTTGGATTTCTTGGGGCTGGTGTAATGATGACACTGGATGGCAAGATTCATGGCGTGACTTCAGCCGCAATTATCTGGGTACTCGCAGCATTAGGTATGATGATCGCACTAGGGCATCTTTCCCAATCGGTCATTATCACGCTAATGGCGCTAGTGATTCTGCTTGGTGTCGATAAAGTGGAAAACAGCTTCCAAAGCTTACGTCGTGGCGTTCACCAAAAGTGGATGCGAAAAGGTCGCGTGAAGAAATAGCGCAGCACTTGATAGCCTTAGTGGTAATGCCAATGATACAAAGAAGCCTAGTCAAACGACTAGGCTTCGCATTATTTTGGGAGAACTTAATACACCTGAATGCACACCTGATTCTTACCCGCAGCCTTTGCCTTATAGAGCTGCTCATCAGACGAACGAATACTCTGGTTTTCCCACAAGTGCCCTACGCTGTCGAACTTATACAAAGAGTAAAGCGTCGCGCCACCAGACACTGAGATACTAATCTTGTCACCCGTAGGGCATCGATAACTCTGTAGGCTAATGTCGTTTTGAATTCGCTCAAAGATCGATGAAAGCAACTCAGACGATTCACCCGTAATCGCGACAACAAACTCTTCGCCACCAAATCGAGCCACGATATCTTGCTGTCTAACGCTGTTCAGCATCAACCGAGCAACATGGCAAATCACCTCGTCCCCCACTTTATGGCCATGCTGATCATTAACGACTTTGAAATCATCGATATCAAACACGCCAACCCCAATAATCGGCTCTTCATCTTGCGCCAGTAATCGAGCCTCAAAACCACGTCGATTCAGCAAGCCCGTTAATGGGTCGCGCATTGCTAGCTCATTTAAACGCTGGTGCTCTTGTCTTGTATAGAAGCGCCATAGCCATAAAACCGAGAGCAGATACAAAACCAACAGTATCGAAAGCTGAATCTTCTCCATCTCCAATACATGCAGAAAGTGCTCGCTCTTATCTTCTTCAATACTCAGATATAGCTGGGTGTTAATGTCATCAACATACAGAGGCTTGGAATACGTAAAATCCATAAACCCGTATTTGTTTGCGCCTCGAGTACTTGTGACTTTATAGCCATGGGTAGGGTTCGATACTAGGTTCGAGACATAACCATCGACACCCAATACCCCTTTAAACTCACCATTAACGTAGATTCCTTTGGTTAAGGTCACCACTTTCTGACCTGTCAGGTAGTCATCATATTGGCCGGTATACACCACTTGGTCTTGCCCTTGAGCTAAGCCAAAGCGAATCGTGTTCACCCAATAAGGCCTGCTATTCACAACCGAATCAAAGGTGTCGCCCTTAATGTAACTGGCAAAATCAGAAGGCGAAGAGATAATGAATTTCTCTTTTGAAATGAAATAAATCGCAGAGATGGTATCAATGGTATTGGCAAAATAAGCCATGGTCGGCGCGATGAACAGGCGCTTACCCGCTTCGGTATAAAGGTCCGATTCCGGGTTGCACATCTCGCGAGGGCCAGAGAACATAAAATCAAAACGAGGGGCATGTTGCTCCTCACTGGTGAAGTAACACGTCTCACCCTCGATCTTTTTGTCATGCGAGAATACGTAGGTATCCCCATGCAGTGGATAAAGCGCAGTGATGTTGTACTCAAGCGCATTTATGATCTGTGTGAGCTCCGCTAAAGAGCGTGTTACGCCTTGGTTTTCCATTCCATACTGTTTATCTGATTCTTCCGCTGAATCAACGAGCAACAAGCTCAAAACTACTAAAAAACTGGCGGTCAGGCCTAAGAAAGCCTTTTTAAAATCGACGGTATGGTGGTTAATCAAAGCATATAAATCATCATTAGGAATTTATCGCACATTGTACTCATTAGTAAAAATACTGCAATAGAAAATATAAAACAATATGCTTATCTATTTTGGAGGGGCGTTTGGATATCTATAAGAAAATGTTGAGTTGCAATAACGCCTAAGTCAGATGCACTTAGGCGTTATGAATCACTATAGTAACACTAAGCCTTACTTAGCAAAGTTTACAATCGGGAAGCACGGGAAGAAACCGTTGTCAGCACAGTTGATCAGACCAACTTGTACGCCTTCGATTTTGTTGGTTTTGTTGAAGATACCAACCTGAACCGTAGACACTTCTGAAAGGTTCGCTGCACCAACATCAACCATAGTGTTACCTTCTGAGTAGTTTACAAAACTCACGTTCGCGCCTTTCACATCATTAGTAATGTTCACAGCACCCAGGTTAACACCGGTTGTTTTACCCGTATTCCAGTTGAAGAAACCCAGAGATGCACCGGTCATTTCTTGGTTCACTTTTGATGCACCAAAAATACCAAGGTTCACACCTGTGGTCGTTTGCGTCTCAGACATACCAACAACGGCAAGATCGACACCTTTAAGGTCGTTTACTTGTCCGTGAAGCAGAGCCAAACGCACACCGCCAACCGCATCTGAATCAGGTGCGTTGAAACCGTTAATCGTTGAAAACATAACAGGCGAAGAAGCAAATGCTGCCGGTGCCATTACTGCTGCCGACACAGCAAGTACTGAAAGTAGTTTTTTCATTGGGGAGTCTCCACTGACTTATTGTTCACTTGATTAATCCATTTTTAATCAAGCATTTATTGTCCTTTATTCAACAGCTACCCATGTTAAATCAATGTAATAACTGTACTGTTGAATATAAGCCGCTAAATCATAAAGAGCAATGGTTAAGAGCAGATGCGGGATTCGAGTGAACGAGATGCGAAAAGCAAAAAAAAACAGAGACCGAAACCTCCGCTCTAACGCTTATTATTCCAAACAAAAATCTAGGCGAGAAAATCAACATGTTTCACAAGCTTATAGCCCACACACTTATTGCCGCATCTAAAGCGATGTCATCCTAAAAAATTTATTGATAAAAGCTCAACAGACCTCAGGTATTCAAAAACTAATGTTCGTAAAATTCTGAAAATAAACTAAATTCTAATATAGGAATAGAACGATATGAAACAGTGGGAATAGCATGGTTAAGGAACCTACGAATAAACAGACCATTAAAGCGATTATTTCGCGTGGTTTTTTGGCTATCGTGTTATTTTTAGGCCTCTATATCTATGTTAGCCATGCTCTGAAGAACAAAGAGCAGGACATGATTAATCTCCAGCTCAGTCTTTCTGAAGCTTATAGCGTTATGCTCTCTGTCAGACGACAAGAGCAGCAGTTTGTTTCCACAAGGCAACCAGAGATTCAAGAACAACTCAATATAAAGCGAAGTCAGCTGATCGAAAAGCTGGCTGAGATCGATGGGAAAATCGTACGAAGCGACCTCAATATTTCTTTTAATTATGCCAAAGTTGTCGAGTATCTCGACGAGTACCACACCGCCTTTACATTATTAGCCCTTGAGTTAGTCAGCATACATGGCAAGAGGGACCAAATTGGGCTCATTGAGAAACTAAAAAATGCAGCGTTGACACTTGAGCGCTTCGTACATGAATCCAATAATGTGCAGCTTGAAGAATTGACTTTAGAAACACAAGATCTCATGTATCAGTTCTTTACCGATTTTGATCAGACAACATTAGATAAGATTGTCGATTCATTGTTCAAAATCCAAGATGAAATAGAACAGAATTCCCGAACGATCAGTGCATTAGCTTCGTTTAATAATTTTAAACGCCACTTTTGGCGATTGCAGCGAGGGTTAAAGAGTGTCGGGTACAGCTCTGATAGCGGCCTCAAAGGAGAACTCACCAGCAGTATTTATCATGTTGAAGATGAGCTCAACTTACTTTTCACCGAAACACCCAAGCAGATCGCAGAGAGCCTGACGCAGATAAAGTCGTACAGCTACTTATCGACAGCCGCATTAGGAGGGGTGACGTTACTGGTGCTGCTTTATGTTGTGTGGCGTGCCAGTCAACTTGAAACTCAATTGATTGTTTCACAAGAGAAAGCACGACAAGCAAACCGTGCAAAAAGTGCCTTTCTTGCCAATATGTCTCATGAGATACGGACACCGCTTAATGGCGTGATTGGTATGTCAGAAATACTGGCAGAAACCAAACTATCCGCAGAACAGAAAGACTGCCTTGGGACTATCTATACCTCTTCTCAAACCTTACTTATGTTGATCAACGATGTTCTCGATCTGTCCAAAATTGAATCGGGTAAACTGGAAATTAATCCACATACGACAGACTTAAGAGAGCTGCTGTTTGATAGCGTGACTCTGATTTCTTCTAAAGCTTATCAAAAGCAGATTAAGTTGGAAGTTGAAATTGATGGCGAGCTCCCAGAGTACATTCATGTTGATGGGAATAAAATTCGCCAAGTGTTGATGAATTTAGCCTCAAATGCGATCAAATTTACAGAACAAGGCTCTATCGTATTCACCGCTAAACGGCTTCCATCATTGGAAACAGAGTGTGTGGTCGAGTTTTCTGTTCGAGATACGGGTATTGGTATCGCAGCAGACCAACAAGAGCACATTTTCAAAGCGTTTTGCCAAGAAGATACCAACATCACCTCCAATATTGCGGGGACCGGATTAGGGCTTAGTATTTCGTCACGTATGGTGGAAATGATGGGAGGCTCGATAAACGTTGAGTCAGAGAAAGACGTGGGCAGTTGCTTTCATTTCCAATTAACCGTAGTGCCATCAGATCATTCTGAACATAAAAATCGTAAACAAACCGTTGTCTATTATTCAGATGCGCCATCGAAACTTTTACTCGATGACTTGTTCCGCCTTGGTTACTCACCACAACTAAAATCAATCGAAACAAACTTGGCGGCAACTGACCTCCCAGAGATCGCTTTGATGGAAGATATTAACCAAGCCAAAACACTGCATCGCTTAGCACCAGAGGTGAAAATCATCATAGTGAAAGATAATCTTAGTGATCCTATGAGTGAGTGTCATTTTATCTCAGGCTATGTGACTCTTCCTATGCTCGGTTCCCGCTTAAGTAGCATGTTGAACTCCGTGCTTGAAAGGTCACAGCCACAACCCCCTCAACATCAACCTGAGCCGATAGAAGCGACTGTACGTCAAAAAGTCCTCGTAGTTGAAGATAACCGCGTAAACCAAAAGGTGGTATGTATCAATTTAGATAAGTTAGGGATTGAATATTGGGTTGCCAATGATGGACAAGAAGCGATTGATTTATATAAAGGGCATCATCAAGACATCGGCCTTATCTTGATGGACTGCATGATGCCGAATGTAGATGGCTTTGAGGCAACAGAGCGAATCAGGCGCTATGAAGAAAACCTGCAACTTCAGGCAACACATATCCTCGCTTTAACGGCATCCGTGCTCGATGATGATATTAAACGTTGCTTCGAGTGTGGAATGAACGATTATCTTCCAAAACCATTTAAGCGTGACATGATGCTGCAAAAAATTGATGAACAACAGTTTACGCACAAGGCAGGCTGACCAAGGAGCTTTGGAAAAAAGGGTGATGGTGAAGCTGAAATACAGATACGGGATGCGAATAAATAAGGCTTAAGAGCAAAAAAACGGAGACCGAAGTCTCCGTTTTCTAAAGCTTATGTGTGACTTTCTCTGCTATAGAGAAAGGGGGATGATGTAGGGTAGCAGCGACGCATTACTGCGACACCGCCCCCTAAGAACCGTACGTGCGAGTTTCCCCGCATACGGCTCAAGCCTTTATAAGCACCTACCTAAGTAAATGCCAGCAACTCAAACATGTAATTGCCTATGACAATTAATATGCAACATCATAAGATTTTCGCTATTGTCCGAACCACCATCGACTCGTCGAATGATATGGTGAACATCCCATTCATCTTCAGAGGCAAACTGCCGGTGGCATACCGCACACTGGAAACCCTGCCTTTCGGCAATCTTCCAAAGCTTCATGTTACCTGATAAAGATTTCTTCAATCTTCTGATCGTCAAACTTTCAAAATATTGCTCATCTTCTGGTAAGTAACAATTCGCTAATGCCTTAATCTTTACATGCTTGTCGATTTTCACTCTCGATGCGTAAAGCAAACGGTAGTAGCCATCTTCCTCTTTTGGTCTTGGTGCACTGAATACCCAATTCCTATCCCCTACTGACTTAAAGTATTTATCTTTAATCCAGCGTTTTCGGCGATTAGAATGGATACGTCGACACCAACGCCAAAGCATCTTCCAGATTCGGTAATCTACATACTTGAATGTCTCACTAGCACAGATCCAACGATGGTAATTACACCACCCTCTGATCATCGGGTTCAACTTGGCAATGATTGCACTCGCTGGAGCCGTTTTGTGACTATCGAGATAATCTTTTATGTTTTTCAAAAAGACTTTCACATTCTTTTTCGCAGGCTTGATTAACATCTTGCCTTTGTATTTCCGAACGTTCTGCCCTAGGAAATCAAACCCATTCTCTATATGTGTGATTAATGTTTTTTCCTTCGACAGTTCTAACCCACGATCCGCCATAAAGGCTTCAACTATTGGCAGTACTTCTTGCTCTAACAACTCTTTCGAGATGCCAGTGATGACGAAGTCGTCAGCATATCGCACATAGTTAACCTTAGTTTTATAACTAGCTTTGGTGTTTTTCTTCCCGAAATGAGATTCCAGCACCGCATCTAGCCCGTCTAAAGCCATATTCGCAAGTACAGGAGAAATAATTCCTCCTTGCGGTGTACCTGCTTCTGTTGGATTCCAACTTCCAGATTCCATAAATCCGGATTTAAGCCACTTCTTGAGTATCACTTTATCCATAGGGATATTAGCGATTAACCAATCGTGACTAATGAAATCAAAACACCCTTTAATATCCCCCTCTAATACCCATTGGGCACTACTCTTGCGACTGAGGTTTACGAAACATTGTTCAATAGCATCAGCACAATTGCGGTGAGGACGAAATCCATAGCTATGTCTGTCCGCTTTGGTTTCCGATACAGGTTCTAGCGCTAACAGGTGCAGTGCCTGCATTGCTCTATCACGCATGGTCGGTATTCCTAGCGGACGTTCTTTACCATTAGATTTAGGAATGTAAACCCTCCTTAACGGCATTGGCTTGTAGCCTTTACTCGTTAGAGATTGAATAGCATCCCATTTCAAAGTTGGTGTATTCCAAAGTACTTTGTCGACACCTGATGTTTTCTTTCCACGGTTTTCGGTTACCCGTTTTACCGCTATCGCTTTGGCAGAAAAAGAGCGTATTAACATGCGCTGTAGCTTTTTAATTTGCCTGTTATCGCCGTGTTTAGTTGCCTTCGCAATCCGTACTTGTAGCTTCTTTACTCTTTGATGGCATAGCTTCCAATTAATGGTTTGCCAGCTATCGTTCGAGTATGAGAATGCAGGTAGACACTGTGCCTTACTCATCTTGCTTTCCTCATGGTGGATCCCCCATGTGGAGTGAAGATAGATCTCCCCTAAGGGTGAAGTATCATTCACCCTTAGGGGGACAAGTATCAACCAGCGAACGAAGTTCGCTAGTCATCCTTCGGCTTTACAAGCCTTCTTACGATTAAAGACCTAATGGAAGTCTGCACTCTTTCGAGTTGAGGCAAAGTCTGAACCTCTATCTTGGCGATTACAGCCAAGCATTCGCTTTATCCATCGCTCCCATACCCACTCATCCAACAGCTCCCCTTACGGGTTACCTGCCTCGAGGGCGAATAATTGGGCTTACCAAGTTCCTGTATTTGTACAATTAGTTACTTAGGTTCTACCTATTCAACGGTGGCACAACAGTAGCGTAATCCCAGATGTAAAAGGAATAACCTGTCCACATACCTTTTGGTCAGAGCGCCTTGCAGTAATCAACCTAGATTGATTGCTACAAACAAAGACATTTCGCTCGTCGCGGCTGACGTTGTTTATCAGTAGTTCACATACGTTAACCTTATAACCAAGCCTAGCCTCTCAATCGGTCGTCATTACCGATATCTGTATTATTTGCTCGCGCAAACGACACACCTTTTCAGGGAGTACATTGTCAGGAAGCTTCGCACCAATCCGTTACCAGATTCGCACTATCCCTAGGCTACTACTTGCTACAAAGTAGGTCTTATCACTCAAACTGTTATTGAGAGTAAGACAATACAAACACAAGCTTCAGTCAATTGACTGTTGAAGCACCTCTTCTTGTTCTGTCAGTGAGGAGTACTCACTTTCAGCTAAGAAGCCAAGAGCTGCAGTTTATGAGGGCATGCCAAACCATTGGCATGTCGGTCCCATGTCTTTCCTTTTTAAAGGCAGTTTCCTGCGCGTTGGTGCCAAAGATTATTACTTTGAATGCACATCGGCATAGTTAACTAAGAGGCAGCACGCTGCCTCTGACATATTTCCGTTTCGAAGACCCTTTCGGGTATGGAGGTTGGGTGAGAGGAACTCTAGGCAGAGCGTTATCATTACATCCTCGGAGTTGATAACTAGGGCGGTTATATCCAACGATATTTCCGCCCACCTCAGTACATTATCCTGAGGAACAGTCAATGCGACCCTTGTCGCACTACATCATGCCACCCATACCACCCATACCGCCCATGCCACCCATATCAGGCATTGCAGGGCCAGAATCTTGTGGCTTATCAGTGATCATCGCTTCTGTTGTGATCATAAGACCAGCAACTGACGCTGCGAACTGAAGTGCAGAGCGAGTTACCTTAGTTGGATCTAGGATACCCATTGCAATCATGTCGCCGTATTCGCCAGTCGCCGCGTTGTAACCGTAGTTACCTTCGCCAGCACGAACATTGTTAGCAACAACAGATTCTTCATCACCTGCGTTCTTCGTGATTTGACGGATAGGCGCTTCCATTGCACGTAGTGCAACACGGATACCGACGTTTTGCTCTTCGTTGTCACCTTCAAGGCCAGCAACTTTAGATGCAGCGCGGATAAGTGCAACACCACCACCAGCAACCACACCCTCTTCAACTGCAGCGCGAGTTGCATGAAGTGCATCTTCTACGCGGTCTTTCTTCTCTTTCATCTCAACTTCAGTTGCAGCGCCCACTTTGATTACTGCAACACCGCCAGCTAGCTTAGCTACGCGCTCTTGAAGTTTCTCTTTGTCGTAGTCAGACGTTGCATCTTCGATTTGTTGACGGATTTGAGAAACACGACCTTGGATCATTGTTTCTTCGCCCGCGCCATCGATGATGGTTGAGTTTTCTTTAGTGATAGTTACACGCTTAGCTTGACCTAGGTCTTCTAGCGTTACTTTCTCTAGGTCTAGGCCGATCTCTTCAGAGATAACCGTACCGCCAGTTAGGATAGCGATGTCTTGCAGCATAGACTTACGACGGTCACCGAAACCAGGCGCTTTAACAGCAGCCACTTTAACGATGCCACGCATGTTGTTCACAACTAGAGTTGCAAGCGCTTCGCCTTCTACATCTTCAGCGATGATAAGAAGTGGACGAGATGCCTTAGCAACCGCTTCTAGAGTCGGAAGAAGTTCACGGATGTTCGAAACTTTCTTGTCGATAAGAAGAATGAATGGGCTTTCTAGATCAACAGAACCCGCTTCTTGGTTGTTGATGAAGTAAGGAGATAGGTAACCACGGTCGAACTGCATACCTTCAACTACGTCTAGCTCGTCTTGTAGAGCCTGACCTTCTTCAACCGTGATTACTCCATCACGACCTACTTTTTCCATCGCTTCAGCAATGATGTTACCTACTGTCGAATCAGAGTTCGCAGAGATAGTACCTACTTGCGCGATAGCTTTTGTATCTGCGCATGGAACAGAAAGGCCTTTTAGCTCTTCAACTGCAGCGATAACTGCTTTGTCGATACCGCGCTTAAGATCCATTGGATTCATGCCAGCAGCAACGGCTTTTAAGCCTTCAGTGATGATTGCTTGAGCAAGAACTGTTGCTGTAGTCGTACCGTCGCCCGCCGCGTCATTCGCTTGCGAAGCCACTTCTTTAACCATTTGCGCGCCCATGTTTTGGAACTTGTCTTCAAGTTCGATTTCACGTGCAACTGAAACACCATCTTTAGTGATCGTTGGTGCGCCAAATGATTTGTCTAGAACAACGTTACGGCCTTTAGGACCTAGCGTTACTTTTACTGCGTCAGCCAGAACGTTTACACCTTCTAGCATTTTAATACGTGCGTCATTACCAAATTTAACGTCTTTAGCAGCCATCTTAATTTCCTTTCAAATTCTTTGTTTCGGGGCGTCTCATCGTTATCGCGTCATTCTGAACAGTGAGGGACGAACGTGATTCAGAATCTACTCAAATCGCACTCTGTTTAGATTCCAGATAATTCGTTCCTCATTTCTGGAATGACGATATGAATCATCCAACACTGGCTCTGATAACTTTTACTGAGAGTTAAATGAAAAATAGATTACTCGACGATCGCCATGATGTCGTTTTCAGACATAATCAGAACTTCTTTGCCGTCGATTTTTTCAGTTTTCGTGCCGTAACCTTCAGCAAAGATAACGGTATCGCCAACTTTTACGTCCAACGGTTGCACTGAACCGTTTTCTAGAATGCGGCCTTTGCCGACAGCTAGAATGATACCGCGAGTCGATTTTTCTGCGGCAGAACCAGTTAGAACGATGCCACCAGCAGATTTAGATTCAACTTCTTGGCGCTCAACGATAACTCGGTCATGTAGAGGACGGATATTCATCGGTCTTATCTCCTGATAATTTCCATTTAAATTTTGATAGTTGCCACGATTAGCGTGGGGTTAAAGAGTATGTTGGGGCGATGTGGAAGATCCCAAGGGGGGAAGTAGGACTTTTTGTGAAGAAACTCAAACAACAAGGAGTAATAAAAGAAAAATGGCTAGTGATAACACTAGCCATTAGAAACTTAGTCTTCTTTCCTAAACGCAAAACGTATTAGAACTATCGCAACACCCAACATGCCACCTAACAATGTGCCAAGAACGACAATCAAAGCACGCTTAGGCTTGTCTCGAGTTATCGGCTGCTCAACATTTTCGAGGTAACGGAACGTTTGAAACTCAACATTACGGTCAATTTCAAGATTATTAAGCATATCCAACTTTGCATTAATCTGTTGTAAGCGCGGCTCTATAACGCTTAAATTTTTAACAGACTCTAAAGCTTTGACTTTCGCATCTAAGCCTTTTGCACCTAAGTCGATACTAAATAATTCTTTTGCATTACCTGTTTGTATTGGCTTATTGACACCTGCAGATTTGGCAATTTGAGCAGCGTACTTCGCTCGTTGAGTTTCGACTAATAGTTGATTGCTAGCTTGACTTTCTAAAATTCTTTTTTGTTGAGTTAACTCATTTTTTTTACCGCTTACTACTGCTTGTAAGTTATTGAACGCATCTTGATGGACTTTTAACTGGGTAGCCATAATATAAGCAGTTAACAAATCGGCACTGCTTTCTTTAGTCGTTGCCTGAAAGCTAATAACATATGGTGAATTAGGCGAATTTTTATCAACTTTAGAAGCAGAAACCCTTTCAAACCAAGTACTATAGAATACCCTGGCATCATCTATTGTCATATCTGGACTGTTACTAAACACGGAGCTTTTGTACTCTTGGAACTCAAGACTATTGTCTAAGAACGCTCTTTTGTTATTAGTTGAATTAAATACATTCTCAAAACGTTGAAATAGTACTTCAGAATTAACTAGACGATTCAACTCTGAACTAACGAGCACAGTACCATCATCTTGATAAATATCAAAAACCGGTTGAAACTGTTTCACTTGCTTCTGATATTCAACAATATCTTGTGGTTGGGCCTTTGTAACTTTTGCGTCAGATGACCACCACTCTTGAGATTGTAAGGCAAAGGCAATACTGCTAGCAGTAAATAAAGCAGTGATCAATGTGATTATTAATTTACCATTCCACAACACCTTGAAAAGCTCTCTCAAATCAATCTCATCGTTCGCTGTGTACATCGGTGGATTTTGCGGGGAGTACGGCTGTGGTTGTGTCTGTTGCTTCACTGTAAATCTCTCAAAACATCTAAATTATTAACGGCAGAATGCTATCACACCGTATGCTGTTAGTATTGTACGATTTGTAAACTTTATGAAAGTGATCTTCAGAGAGATGACAATTCACTGTATTCTACTGCTATTATTCTAGTTCAATCGGCGTTTTACATGCAAGATAAGCACGGGCTATTGACCGCCCCAATTGAGAGCACATTGCGTACCATGACCATACCGACTATCTTCGGTATGGTCGCGATCTTGATGTTTAACTTGGTCGATACTTTCTTCATCTCACTACTCGGCACACAAGCACTTGCAGCAGTGAGCTTTACCTTTCCAGTTACCTTTGCCATCAACTGCATCACAATGGGCATAGGTGTGGGGCTTTCCACATCTATTGGGCGGTTACTGGGCCAAGGCTGCGCGCAAAATGCCGCTCGTTTTACTTGTCATGGATTATTGCTTGCCGTGCTGCTTGTTGAATTAGCATCAACACTGGGGCTTGTAACTCTAGAACCCATGTTTGGCTTATTGGGTGCAGAACCAGAATTACTGCCACTGATATCTGAATACATGACGGTTTGGTATTTAGCCATCCCGCTACTTGTTATTCCAATGGCAGGCAACAGCGCGATACGAGCGAGTGGCGATACAAAAACCCCCGCCAAGATCATGATGTTAGCGGGCCTGATTAACGGCATCCTCGACCCATTATTAATCTTCGGTTACGGACCTTTCCCTGAACTCGGGATACAAGGCGCCGCCATCGCCAGTGGTTTCAGTTGGTTTGGTGCGTTGTGTGGCTCACTGTATGTATTAATCCAACGAGAGAAGTTACTCGCTCCACCAAAAGCTCAAGAAGTTATCCGCGACTGGAAACAAATCCTCACGATTGGAACACCCGCCGCACTTTCAAACGCGCTAAACCCGCTCGCGGGAGCCATCATTATGATAATGTTGGCCAAACAAGGAACAGAAGCCGTTGCCGCTTATGGTGCTGCTCAGCGTATTGAGTCGATTCTGATCATAGTCTTGATGTCTCTCACTTCAGCACTCACCCCTTTTATGGCACAGAACTTTGGAGCAGAGAATCCACAACGTAGTTTTAAAGCCCTGTTCTTAAGCATGCGTTTTGCCGTGTTGTTCCAAGGTTTGATCTTTTTAATGATGGTGCCACTGAGCATCCCATTAGCTGCCCTCTTTTCTCAGGAAGAGTCTGTTCGAGGTATTTTGTGGCACTATCTGTTAGTCGTGCCATTTAGTTACGGTTTCCAAGGCATTGTGATGATGCTAATCAGTGCAATGAATGCCATGCATCAACCACTCAAAGCCTTCCAATGGAGCTTCATGCGCCTGTTCGTATTTACCCTGCCATTTGCCTGGGTGGGCAGCCAACTTGATGGTGTCGAAGGGCTGTTTATCGGCCTAGCGCTAGGAAACATCATGGGCGGTATTTCAGGGTACTTGTTTGCGCTTCGTATAAGGGATAAAGCAGATACGGGATACAGAAAGGGTTAAGAGCGTTAAGCGGATACGAAATTCGAAGTGCTTGAGAGCAGAAAGAGACTAAAAAGGAAGATAACATGGAAGGCAGCACTTACAAAGTGCTCTACGAAGCGCCGATTGGTAAGATGATCATTGTTAGTAATGGCGAAGCAATTATTGAAATCGACCATTTAAACCATGATGAGACTATAACTTGCAACCCCGATGAATTATGCCTCAAAGTGTCTCGCCAGCTAGACGAGTATTTTGCTGGTCAACGAACTGAATTTGATTTGCCATTGAAAGCGACAAAAGGCACGAACTTTCAAAAATCAGCTTGGCAGGCACTCACCTCTATTCCTTATGGCGAAACCATTAGCTATGGCGAGCAAGCAAAGAGAATGAGCAACCCTAAAGCAATAAGAGCGGTGGGAGGTGCGAACGGCAAGAACCCGTTTAGTATTGTGGTTCCATGCCACCGAGTGATTGGTGCGAATGGAACATTAACGGGCTATACCGGCGGTATGAATCGCAAAGAGTGGCTGTTGGATTTTGAACGTTCAGTTGTAAAGAAGGATGAGAGTAGCGAGTGACGAGATGCGAAAAGCACGTCACTCGATCCCGAACCTAGCACCTTTAATTACGTCATTCCCTACAGCGAGGAACGAGTATGATAGGGAATCTCTCAAGGTACTGAATGTGACACATCAAGCATGCATGAGATTCTAGACTGTCATTCCTCAATTCAGGAATGACAGTCTAGAGCAGATGAAAGTAACGAGATTCGGGATGCGAAAACATGAACGGTTCTCATTCTGTTCGTGACCGGCTTACTGGCATCACACCCTCTTTTAAGATCTCCTCATCTCGCTTACTCGTATCCCGCATCTATTCTTCAAGATCCAGATACAAAAAAACGGCCACACTCACGTGTAGCCGTTCTAGTATTAGATGAAAGTTAAAAGTTATTTAACTAAAACATCACCTGACATTTCAGCAGGGATCTCTGTACCAGTTAGAGATAGCATTGTTGGTGCAAGATCAGACAGTTTACCGCCCTCTTTGAACTCAACGTCTTTGTTACCTACGTAGATAAGTGGTACAGGTAGATTAGTGTGTGCAGTATGGATGCCGCCCGTTTCTGGGTTGACCATCATTTCTGCGTTACCGTGGTCTGCTGTGATAAGCAATTGGCCGTCAGCTTCTTTGATTGCTTCAACCACTTTACCAAGACATTCGTCTAGCGACTCTACGGCTTTAACTGCTGCATCGTAAACGCCAGTGTGGCCAACCATGTCACAGTTAGGGAAGTTACAAACGATAGCGTCGTATTTACCGCCTTTGATTGCGGCAACAAGCTTTTCAGTTAGCTCTGGCGCGCTCATTTCTGGCTGTAGGTCGTACGTTGCTACTTTTGGAGAAGCAACAAGTTGACGCTCTTCGCCTTCAAACTCGTCTTCGATACCACCATTGAAGAAGAACGTCACGTGTGCGTATTTCTCTGTTTCAGAGATACGTAGCTGTGTTTTACCTTCCTTCGATAGCCATTCACCGTAAGTGTTCTCTAGAGAAGCCGGTGGGAATGCACATAGAAGCGGGATGTCTGCTGCGTATTGAGTCAGCATAACGAAATCGATCGCTGGGAATACGTTACGAGCAAAACCATCGAAATCAGGAACGAATGCACGTGTAATTTCACGAGCACGGTCAGCACGGTAGTTCATGAAGATAACTGCATCGCCATCTACGATAGCTGCAGACTCTTCGCCTTCAGCTTTGATTTCAGTCGCTTTAACGAACTCATCGTTTTCGTCACGAGCGTAAGCTGCTTCTAGACCAGCCACAGCAGTGTCGAATGTGAACTCAGCTTTTGCTTGAGTCAGCAGGTCGTAAGATTCTTGAACGCGATCCCAGTTGTTATCACGATCCATTGCGTAGTAACGACCAATAAGCGAAGCCACACGGCCTTTACCTAGTTTAGCGAATAGCTCTTGGAAACGTGCCAGTGTGTTTTCTGCGCTACGTGGCGGCGTATCACGGCCGTCTAGGAATGCATGCAGGTAGATTTTCTCTGCGCCACGCTCTGCTGCCATTTCAACAGCCGCGTAG
Source organism: Vibrio sp. 10N.222.51.C5 (assembly GCF_041474575.1). NCBI lineage: Bacteria > Pseudomonadati > Pseudomonadota > Gammaproteobacteria > Vibrionales > Vibrionaceae > Vibrio > Vibrio sp. 10N.222.51.C5. The sequence goes on along the minus strand of NZ_JBFRUJ010000064.1, from coordinate 2,567 downwards.
ATGTGATCTTCATGAGAGTGAACGCCACCTGGAGACATAAGGCCCATGATGTGAACCGCTTTCTCAGCTTTCACCGCTTTATCGATAGCGTTCACTAGCGTTTCAGTTTGGCCGAACTCACCATCTGAAATTGACTTAGTAATACGAGTAAGATCTTGGTATACCACGCGACCCGCACCAATGTTGGTGTGACCCACTTCAGAGTTACCCATTTGGCCATCAGGTAGGCCTACATCTAAGCCAGAAGCCGAGATTAGCGTGTTAGGTTGGTTAGCAATAAGACCGTCTAATACTGGTGTCTTAGCGTTCGCGATAGCGTTGTCTTGGTTGTCTTCACGGTAACCGTAACCGTCAAGGATCACTAGAGCCATTGGCTTCTTAGCTGACATAGGACTGACCTCGTTCAATTCAAAATAAATCGGTATAAAAACAAATTAGCGTAATTTTACTACAGTTTACAGCCAAAACTGTAGTGGAAGATCAAGAAACGTCTCAGGTAAGAGGATCGGATATGAAAAAAAGTGTCATTTATATCGCCTCCCAGCGAAGTACAATCGATTAGCCATATAACGCCATAATCTCTTTTAGATACAACAGAGAAAGATCACGTAGATGATCCTCATCCCTTTCAACTCTAATTTAAATACACTAAAATACTCCCAAATACATTATTAGGCTGAATCGTGTTCACTTCATTCATTGACCTCTTTTTCCTGTTTTTCTTTTCTCTTGCGACTACTTTTACCATGCGTAAATTTGCAAAAAAAATAGGGTTAGTTGACAAACCCAATGCTCGTAAATTACATAAAGGTGCCATTCCCTTAGTTGGTGGAGTATCAATTTGTATCTCCATTGTCTATTTCTTATTCAACAACCCAAATATTCTCCCGAATACAGGCCTCTATACAGCATGTATTCTAATACTTGTTGGTATCGGAGTTTTAGATGATAAATATGACATCAGCTTTAAACTAAGATTTGCTGTACAAGCGGGGCTATCTGTTATCATGATGGTTGTGGGCGGTATTGAACTTAATACAATCGGTGATGTGTTCGGGAGTGGTGAAGTGATTACACTAGGCTGGTTTGGTTATCTTGTTACCATACTGGCTGTCGTAGGAGCCATTAACGCATTCAACATGGTCGATGGAATTGATGGGCTATTAGGAGGGCTGTCCATCGTTACTTTTGGTGGACTTGGCATTATGCTAAATTTTGATGGACAATCAAGTTTAGCTTACATTTGTCTCGTATTAATCGTTACCATTATCCCATATATCTTACTCAACCTCGGTGCATTTGGCCGAAAAAGAAAAGTGTTTATGGGAGATGCAGGGAGTATGCTGATTGGTTTTACCGTAATATGGCTTCTGTTGCTTTCAAGCCAAAACGGGTCTACACCACCACTTCGCCCGGTGACGGCACTTTGGTTAATTGCTGTACCTTTAATGGATATGGCTGCAATTATGATCCGTCGAGTTCGCCGTGGCGACTCACCTTTCAAGCCAGACAGAGAGCACCTACATCACATCTTCCAGCGCATGGGACTGAGCTCAACACAAACGCTTATCGTTATTTGTAGCATTGCAACTCTCTATGCCATAATAGGTATTTCAGCTGAAATGCTAAACATTCCAGAGTATGCTATGTTCTATGCTTTTATCATCTGCTTTGCAATTTATCTAGTGATACTAAGTAACATCTGGAAAATCACTTCCTATATCAGGAAAAGGAAAACCCACACTAAATAATTAAAGAGCAAGTACAATAAAGCTTACCTAAAAATGTCTTAGCCACAGGCCGGTCTGACTTTACCACTCTGCGGTAATTAGGCGTTGAATTAGCCCTAACACTTATCCTATCATCAAATATTGATGACGGAACACCAATAAAACATATTTTAGATATATATTGTTCTGATACTATTATTAACAAAGTAGAAGAAAGTAAGTATTCATACTTCGACTTTTCATTGAAACCAACGTTTTGTTTACTTATCAGGTACTCCTTTCGAAGGTGGGATTTCTTATTGGTAACTTAACCAACCATGATCCCGCCCCAACAGACATTCAATACTGGTAGTGTCGAGTAGCTCATCCTTGCTCTAAAAGCACCGAGAGATCAAGTAGTAAAATATCTACAATAAGTATGCATCTTGTCGACACCTCACTGCTCCAATAACTCTCTTGCGCACCACTTCCCTGAAAGCTAAACCCAAAGACTCCTACTGCAACGGTATCACACCCCTGAATTACCTATCTGTATAAATCATAAAAATACATCACACCCGGTTGCATACTGATTACAACATAAGAAATCATTCACAAAACTAACACAAGGACAATAGGGAGCTCTTAGAGCTTCAAGTCATGCACTAAGAAGTGCTCCCTAGCTGGTGGGTATGAATCAGGGCAAGATTACGAAGCCCCTTGCCCTGCAAGGACTTGCGAAAGGTAAGCGTTATTGCGGTTCGCTTTTTTCTGCTTTCTTTTGATCCCTGCTTTGAAGCTGATTTCTTCCGTCAGCAGATTTAAAGCTATATGTCTTATAACTGCTAAATTCTCACC
>NZ_JBFRUJ010000063.1:0-37565 GCF_041474575.1 Vibrio sp. 10N.222.51.C5 | reverse complement strand
AACCGGAACGAATATTTAATTGTAATAATTATCTATTTGATTGGTGAATTTTATAAATATATTTTGTTACATAATCAAAACTGATGGCTCTTATGACTATGTTCCTTACAACAGCGCCTCTTACAACCGAGACTCGTACAACTAGGACTCTCACAAAAACACCCAGAAAAACAATGGCTTTAATGGTTCTAATTTTTTCCTCACTGTCACAGGCTTCCACTATTGAGAACGACGAACTATTGCTGAAGTCATTGATTAAACGAGGTGTTATCTGTTCAGGCTTAACCTATGAGGAAAATCAAGAAGCTTTGCGTATCTATCTCAACGCTAAAAAAGTGAAGAGCACTCCGTTTGATTCAAAAAATAGAAAAGAGACAACCAATACAAAAGAGATAGAAGGTAATAAACATACAACAAACACACGTCAGTTAAATAAGACACCACAAGAGTGTATTAGACCAAACTCGGACAACAGATCCGAATAAGGCAAGTTGATACTGATATCGACATGGAAATATAAAAAGGAAATATAATGAAAATGATGAGAAAAACATTGTTGGCTTCAGCAATGCTTACTCTATTTAGCGTCAGTGGTTATGCAAAAACACCTATTGATTTAGGCGTAGTTAATGAAGACAAACTCATTGAAATGCTAGTTAGACAAGGCTTAGTCGACCAAGATGCAACCGATGTGGCAAAGCAGGATGCACTTGACCGTTACTTGAAAAATAAAATCAATTCTGGTTTTAAAGGCGATGCTCAATTCGGTAAAAAAGCACTTGAGCAACGCGCGAAAATACTCAAAGCCATAGAAAAAGGGTCTGGTGTTAAAAAAGCGAGTGTCTTTGCTTTAGAAGTCGGCACCAAGCGCACCGATAAAGTGCTCGCTCTGTTAGTCGATTTCCCTGATTTGAACTGGGATGACAACAAGTTGACCGAAGAGCACACGCAGATGCTCTATGAGAGCTACAACCCAGAGCATTATCAAGAGCTGTTGTTCTCAAATTCTGGCTACACAGGGCCCAATGGCGAGAACCTAATCTCGATGCGCCAATATTACCAAAGCGAGTCAGGTGACAGCTACAGCGTTGCAGGTCAAGCGGCAGGTTGGTATCGCGCCTCAAAGCCCGCTTCATTCTATGGTGGCAACTCCCCTACCACCGACAACGATCTCAACGCCCAAGAACTGGTTCGTGAAGCGCTGAATCAACTGGCGCAAGATCCGAGTATCAACCTTGCCGATTACGACATCGAAGATCGTTACGATTACGACGGTGACGGAAATTTCCGCGAACCCGATGGTGTGATTGATCACCTGATGGTGTTTCATGCATCGGTAGGCGAAGAAGCCGGTGGTGGCGTGTTAGGCCCTGATGCAATTTGGTCTCACCGATTCAACCTTGGTCGCACTCATGTACTGGAAGGTACTTCTAGCTCGCTTCCAGATCGATTTGGTGGCCAATACGCGGCGTTCGATTACACCATTCAACCGATTGATGCGGCTGCGGGTGTTTGTGCCCACGAATATGGTCATGATTTAGGCTTACCAGACGAGTATGACACGCAATACACAGGCAAAGGTGAACCGGTTTCTTACTGGTCAATCATGTCTTCGGGCAGTTGGGCTGGTCAAATTGGTGGTACACAACCAACGGCATTCAGCTCTTGGGCAAAACACTTCCTACAGAAATCGATTGGTGGCCGTTGGATTAACGATGATCAGATATCGATTGATGACCTAGAAGACAACCCACAAGTTTATACGCTGTTCCAAACAACGGATAACAGCCGTCCGAACATGATTAAGGTCGACCTTCCTGAAAAACAGATTGAAAGTCTGAAACCCTTTGAGGGCGAGTATTCATTCCACTCTCAAAAAGGCGATGACCTGAAAAACAGTATGACTCGCAAGTTGGTGATCCCAGCGGGTGATTCTGCACTTCTGTTTTTCAAAACTTGGTATGAGATTGAAAAAGACTACGACTTTGCTCGCGTGCTAATCAACGGAACAGCCATTGCAGGCAACATTACCTCAATGGACGACCCATACAACACGGGCCTCGTTCCTGCTATTGGCGGCGAATCTGGCGGATGGATTGACGCTGAGTTCGACGTTTCACAATGGGCAGGACAAGAAGTCGAACTTTCATTTGAGTACATCACCGATGGTGGCTTAGCAATGGAAGGCTTCTATTTAGATAACCTCAGTGTGGTTGTCGATGGTGAAGTGACCGATATAGATGATGGTGAGAGCAACTCCACCTTCGCCCTTAATGGTTACAAGCTGAGTAATGGATTCCATCAAGCGCAGCACTACTATCTATTGCAATGGCGCAGCCACATGGATGTTGATGAAGGCCTAGCGAACATCAAACGCATGGGACAACTGATGTCATTCGACCCAGGCTTGATCATTTGGTACGTCGACGAATCACTAACTGACAACTGGGTAGGTAAACACCCTGGTGAAGGTTGGTTAGGCGTGGTCGATGCAGACCAAAATGCCATGGTGTGGGCAAACTCTGGTGAAGTGGCTCAAACACGCTACCAAGTTCGAGACGCAGCGTTTTCACTCAAAGATCATACTCCAATGCGTCTTGTAAACAGCGACAATGATGTACTCGAAGATACCAGTTTGGTTGGCAATGCGAGCTTCTCGGATGACCAAGATTACACATCGCCTCAAGCACCAGATTCAGGGCGCATCCTGACGGAGTTTGGTTTAGCGGTCGATATTGTGAATCAAAGTGATAACAACGAATACGGCGTGGTTCGCTTATCTAAAGTAAGCCAACACAACGTCGCTCCTACTGCGAACTTCGAGCTGCATGTGACTGGCCTGAATGTTTCTGTAAACAACTTCAGCTCAGACCAAGACGGTGAGATCACCCGTTACCTATGGGACTTTGGGAACGGCACAACAAGTAACGAAGTGGCACCAACTTGGTCTTACGAGCAAGCCGGTGAATACACGGTGAGCTTGACTGTTGTCGACGACAAAGGCGCTACCGATTCATTTAGTTCCGTAGTGAGTGTTGAATCTCCAAACGCCCTGCCAGAAGCGAGCGCAAAGTACATTCACTTGGGTCGTTGGGTAACCATGTGGTCTACAAGTTCAGACAGCGATGGTCGTATTGTTGATACCGAATGGACACTTCCAAATGGAAAGGTCAAACGAGGTCGCACATTCACGTCAATCTTCCCTTCATACGGAAAGCACGAGGTGACACTGAAGATAATCGATGACCAAGGTGGGATTACCACTAAGACAATTTTGGTCGACCTGTAAATCATCGCTGGCTCTGTCATGCGTATTTACAAAACAAGCTTAAGTACTGTTGTCACAGGATATAAGCCAAGACAGCAGTTTTAAGAAAACGTTATTATTTAAGCCGTAAGCAAAAGCCCTACCTTATTGGTAGGGCTTTTTATTTGTCTGTGTTTGGATAGCATCATTAGCACTGTAAACCGGTTACCGTAGCACTACGTTCAATTTTCAGCGGTTCAACTGGTCCTTAAACCGGTTGTTTTTGAATGTGTGATTTACGTGCGCTGAACGCGAACAACAAGATAACAGCCAACACGAATGGTAATACATAGATATTGAGGTTCTGCCACCCTGCTGTCGATTCTAGCCAGCCAGAGAGCATGGCGGTAATCGTCACACAACCAAAGACAATAAATTCATTAAACGCTTGTGCCTTGGCTTTGTTCTGCGATTGGTAAGACTGACTAAACAAACCCGTGGCTGCGATAAACATGAAGTTCCAACCGACACCCAGCACGACCAAGGCCGCTCTGAAGTGCCAAATAGATTCGCCATGAATGTTAATCGCGATACAGACAACGAACAGCACCCCGCCTGCTAAGATCATCATTCTTGAGCCAAACTTCTCGATAAGTGAACCAGTAAAGAATGCAGGTACAAACATCCCCAACACGTGCCACTCAATCACACCCGCCGCTTTAGTAAAGTCAAAGCCACAGCCAATCATTGCCAATGGTGTTGCTGTCATCAGGATATTCATCACCGCATAAGCGACCATGGCAGCAAACACGGCACCAATAAAGTTAGGCGATTTAACTATCACACTGAGAGGATCGGATTTAGGCGCCTGACTATTAAAGGACACTTTTGGGAATTGAATAGTTTGTAAGATGAGTAACGCAAGAATGTTCAATCCAATCAAAGAAGCAAAAGCACCAATGTACAAGCCATCTTGCGACCACTGTTGAGACATAATAGCCAAATTTGGCCCCAATACCGCTGCTAGAACGCCACCAGCCATAGAGATAGATATCGCTCGATGACGGGCATTTTCATCACACACCTCGATTGCAGCAAAACGATAAAGCGTGCCAAAACCTATGCCTATCCCAAGTAAGAACGTAGCGAAACAGAACAGATAGAAATTTTGCTGAGACAGTGCGTAGGTGGCAAGACTAGCCCCTGTAATGCCAACCACATTACCAATGCTAAATCCTCGCTTTCTCCCTAACTTACCTGAAATTAAAGACGCAGGAATAGTGGCTGCCATTAAACCCAAAAACTGCAGTGCAACCGGCAAGGTAATCATGCTGACACTGGGCGCAATCTGCTTACCGATCAAACCAATCACAGAGATCAGTAATATGTTACCCGTCATCAATAGGGCCTGACACAGTGAGAGCAGCCAAACATTTCTATTCATCTTCGTTCCTAAATATGAGCACAGTTGGTCAATAGACCAAAAATTTAACAAAGTCGCAACACTTTGTTACTCATAGCAACTCTACAAAGCGGCCAATATACCAATATAAAGTGTTACCACCCTATGACTTTGATTAGCGTTACTTAAGACGTTAGAGTTGAAATTATCATTACTTAAGATAATAATAATTTTCTGTTATTTATTGGCTTTGTTGTTTACAGGCTCTGTGATTTATAAGTCTTGTTATTTATAGGCTTTAGCATTTGAAGGTGAGTATGATTAATCCACTTTGGCTCAATACGTTTAAGACTCTGGTTGAAGTTGGTCATTTCACCCAAACGGCCGAAAAGTTGTACATGACACAACCTGGAGTCAGCCAACACATCAAGAAGCTTGAACAAGCTTGTAATTGTGACCTGCTCTCTCGAGAAAATAAGAGCTTCGAGCTGACCGAACAAGGTCGAATTATGTATCGCTATGCGCTCAAGCTAGAGAAAGACCAAGAAGATCTTTTTGAGTCTCTGAGTTTTGATAACCCTTATGCTGGGCAATGTCACTTGTCTTGCTCTGGCTCACTCTCTTTGCGTCTGTATCCCAAGCTTCTTGAACTTCAACAGCAACACCAAGAGCTCAGCATTAACTTAGAAGCCGCTCCAAACAAAAAGATATTGAATGACCTAAGCGAAGGCACTACCGATATCGGCATTGTTAGGCATTCCCCGAACGACAGCTACTACCAAAGCCAAGTCATCGGCAAAGAAGCACTGTGTCTTATTGTTCACCACAGCCTTGCTGATTTAGAGATAACGCCGCAAGTATTGAATGACATTGGCCTGATTGCCCACCCAGATTCTGCACACTATCTGTCTTTGTATTTCGACCTTTGCGGAGATAAAGACTTAGCGAACATCAACGTTAATGAGATACCAAGATCTGGCTACATCAATCAGCTTCACCAGATCTTGCTACCCGTATCAAAAGGATTAGGTTTTACCGTGTTACCGGCTGGCGCGGTTGAACACTTCCCAGATAGAGACAAGCTACACGTTGTGCCGCCAAAGGTAGAAGTAGAGGAAACGCTGTATCTGGTTCAAAAACGAAACCGAAAACTGCCGCACCGATACGATACGGTTGTTGAGCTAATCAAACAGAACGTGAGTCGTTAGTTCGGTATAGATAGATTTAAAGCCTTTAGCTAGCTCGGTATTTCGCTATAAGAGCTAAAGGCTTTAATGTTGAAGTGATATTTATAAAAGACAACTACTCAGAAGCGCCAAGCCCCTCTTTTGCTCGTTCAAAGTCATAATTATCTAACGCACTTCGAACATCTTTGAGAACAACAGAATGTGGATACTGTGCCAGTAACTCAGTCACATATTGAGTTGCATCGTTATCATAAGCATCCAGCAGTGATAGCAACTGAGCATGCTGTTCTGACGTGATGCTCGGTGAATCAGAGGTATCAGCAAGACTCGCATCGGCTTCTTCAGTACTTGTCGTATTGAATCCCCCAACACCAGACACATCAAAGCTGATCTCAACTGCTTTAATCAGTTCGATTAACCCAAGTTCGCCTTGCTTAAGATCTGCTTCATCACACGCCTTGTTATGCGCTTTGCTTTCTAAATCACTGAGTAACTCTGCCAATCGCAATCCACCAATCGAAGCTGCCATGCTTTTTAAGGTATGTAGATTACGCTCTAACGTCTCCCAGTCGCCTTGTACTAAGTTATCAAAAGCATCCGACATAATGTCAGGCGCCCCTTGGCAGAATCTACCAAGCATCTTCTCTTGCAGTTTCGCATCATGATGAGTCAGTTGCTCAAACTTCGACTGAGAGAAAACAGGCTGCTCTGTTTGAGTATCGGAGTGCAATTCCGAACTATTATCAGAATCACTGGCCAGTATCGTATCTGAAGAGGTGTCTGATGGCGCTCGACCTTCAACTAAGACCTCAGGAACAATGTATCGAGTAATCAAAGACATCGCTTTATCAATAACAATAGGCTTATCCAAGAAGTCCGTGATGCCCGACGCCCTCGCTCGTTGTTTCGCATCAGCAAAAACATTGGCTGACATTGCAATAATCGGTACATCTATATCGAATTCACGAATCAAACGGGTAGCTTCAAAGCCGTCCATAATCGGCATTTGAAGATCCATGAAGATTATTTCGTAGTCGTTGTTTTTAGCTAACTCCAGCGCTTCCTTTCCGTTTTCAGCAAGATCGGCATTTAATTTAGAGCGACTGAAAAATGCTAAGGCGAGATCTTGGTTCAGCTCATTGTCTTCAACCAATAGCACTCTTTGCCCTTTGAACTCTATCTGATAATCCAGTTGCAACTCTTGAGCTTTGAAGTCGGCTAACGCATCCGAGCTTGAGCGTGGCAATGTCAGTACAAAGGAGAACTCACTGCCTTGCCCGTAAACACTCTCTACCGTAATTTGACTGCCCATCGCATGAACTAATTTCTGGCTAATGTTGAGCCCAAGCCCTGTACCGCCAAACCGACGTGTCGTTGTGGTATCCGCTTGGCTAAAGGCTTCAAACAGCTTGTGACGGTTCTCATCCGAAATGCCTATCCCGGTATCCATCACACTCACTCTCATGGTTAGGCTGCTGTCGTTCGAGTCAACATGCTCCACCGTTAATGCTACGCTGCCTTGTTCCGTAAACTTAATCGCGTTGCCCACAAGGTTGAGTATGACTTGGAACAACCTCAAGGGATCGCCTTGTAGTGGCGTGTCTAACTCTGGGTCGATGACCATAGACAAATTGAGTTGCTTCTCAGCCGCTTTCGATTCCATCAACTCAATCACATCTTTAAAAGTCGTTACGGGATCAAACGGGACGTTATCAATAACAAGTTGCCCAGCTTCTATCTTTGAAAAATCAAGGATGTCATTGATGATACCGAGTAACGAATGGCCAGAACGGTGCACTTTCTCAATATAATTTCGAGCTACAGGATTAGATATTTCGCCAATCGCCAGATAAGACAAGCCAATAATGGCGTTCATTGGGGTTCTTATCTCATGGCTCATATTGGCTAAGAATTCCGATTTAGCTTGGCTCGCCAAATCGGCTCTCTGTTTCTCTTCTTCCAATTGTTCGTTAAGGCGCTTCATTTCTGAAATATCGAATGCCCAAAATAGTGTGGCGACTTCACCATCAATCTCAAAAAGATAGTAACTGACCAAAGCAACAAATCGGGTTCCATCAGACTTTCTGAGTACTAACTCCCTATTTTCAACTTTACCGTTAAGGTCGAGCTCTTCATGCACGCCATCACGAACGCTCAGCGAGTCATGGATAGCGGCAACGTCGATAGAAGACAACGCCTGATCTTCCACGCCAAACAAACGTTTTGCCGTATCGTTCGCGTAACGAACCTCTTCTTCAAATACCACACTAGCTGCAATTGGAGAGCTATTTAGCATGTTGTAGAGTTGGTTCTGCGCCTTTTCCAGAGCTTCGGTCGCTTCCTTAGCAATACTGATCTGCTTCGCTAATTTACGATTCCAGAAAATAATAAGAAGAAGGATCACCAGAGAAAAAACCGAAATAGTGTAAACCAATTGATAATCAACTCTTTCTATCGCTTTGGGCGCCGCCCACTTTGCTGAGATCTTCTGGTGTTCTTCAGCCGAGATACTGCCTATCGCTTTGTTCACAATAGACAACAGCAAAGGTTCAGATTTGATGACATGCAGAGTTGGCGACAGGAAGAAGTCTAACCGGCCGATGATACCAACCCCTCGATGACCAAATGAATCAATGAGGTAATTGAGGACATCAACAGTGTCGACCATGCCGTCTAAGGTTTTATCATCCAATCGGTTGAGCCCATCGGCCGTGGATTCTACCTCTACCCACTCAACGTTCGGGTACTTATCTAAAATCGCGTTAGTATTTGCCGCATTCTTCAATATACCGATTTTCCAACCATCAGCTTCTTCAAGTACCAAGCTACTAACGTCTCTTCTCGATGCAATGGCCAAACGACTTGAAAACAAGCTTTTAGCTGCTTTGACGTTATCTCCTAACGAACGATTCTCTTGAGCTGCTGAGACCAGTTCCACTTCATGATGATCAACCAAGCTTCGGGTCTCAGACCAATTCGCCACGTCAACATGCTGAATACTTAGCCCTGTTTTTTGTTCAATCAGCGTTAGATAATCATCAATCATCCCGATGTATTCACCGGTATTGGATACCGCTTCATAAGGTAACGAATTCGGATCGATACCTATACGTACATCCGGATTATCTTTAATCCACGCCCTCTCTTTTTGGCTTAGATTTAGGATCTCTCCAGTCAAGTTACTCGCTTGATAAACATCCGCAATATAGCGTTTCACCGCATCTCCGAATGAACTAAATTGTTCGACAGATGGAAAATAAACATGGTTCCGCTCTAACGAATTAACATCAAAGTAGAAAGTCATCGAACCAGAGTTGATACTCCCTCCCTTGGTCCTATAATTCGCCACCTTGGTGACTGATGAAAAGTGAGAGGTATTTTTCTTCTCTCCATATTGATCAACTAGGTTGCCTATGTACCAAGATTTGATCGGGCGACTATTGTTATCCGCTTGTGCGGTGATCACCTGAAAAGAACTGTCCGTGTCGAAAATTTCAAACACTTCCGTCAACTCTTCAAAGCGGTCGTTGACGATAAAATACGCAGATATTTGCGCGATAATATTCGCTTTTTTAAGGACTAGGCTTAAATCACTCTGAACCTGCATCTCGATAATTTGGTTTAAGCCGTCATCCTCCTGTTTAAGCCTTTTAATTGCGGCATTGAAGCTATCTCTGATTTCTTCACTCTTAAAGTCCACATAGATCGGATACTCAACTTTATACTCGTCATGTAGCGTTAGCTCTGCCATTTCAATAAAACGAGTGTTGGTGATAAACCACTCTAGCACTCTTCGTTCAACCATTAGCAGGTCAACATTTTGAGCCCTCAACTGCGAGAATGCTGATTCAAGATCTTCGTAATCTTCAATACGATCAATGTCTAACTTACTCTTCAGAACTTCAACAGAGTTTTTAATTGTGGATGTTTCGTCGAACAATAACGCCCCTAATGATAGGTCTTTTGGGGATTGAAGTTGGAGTTTGCGGCGAGTTAGTGAAACAGGAACAAACTCAACATTAAAAACGTTATCACTTAAAAAGTGCGCATTAGGATCATCAAACTGAACACCAGAAACAAAGGCTATAGAATTATTGTTATCGATGGCTTTTTTAGCGGCGCTAGGTGGAAGTGTGACAACGTCACCTAGTTTATATCCCATGTCATTCAGTGCACGCTGAAGAATGTCGTACTGTAGCCCGACTGCGGTGCTGTCTGGGTAAATATACGGAGGGTTACCAAAGCCAAACACGCCTTTTAGCGGCACTCGATAGGGGGAACTGTCTAGCCACTTCGATAAAATCTTGTTCTTGTTATCAACGTCGAAGGTTTCAATCTGTTTGTTGATTAGCGTCAGCAGTTCTGGTTCATCGGTTCGAATCACCATTGATGCTTCAAACCTTTTCCAATGCTCCAGAACATAATTTACCGCTAAATCATGAACGCCAATCTTTTTCGCAAGATCCATAGTGGTGATAGGTTCACCGACCATGCCTTCGACATCCCCGGCCCCTAACGCACGTACTGCATCAATAACGTTATCAAAATTCACTCGCTCAATAGAACTCAATTTGACACCGGCTCGCTCCAAATCGATATTTTCGTTAACCATCGCAATACGGCGTTTATTATTTTGATCTAGGTTTCCATCGAGTTTGTTGTCGATGGGAACAATCACTGCGACCTGATAAGGAATATAGGGAGCACTCGCAAGAAAACGGCCACCTTCACTTGGGTCGAACTGTTGGAATGGAAATACATCGCCTCGCCCGTCGACTAACGCGGCTTTAGCCTCGACACGCGAGTTAACTGTGACAAACCGAACATGAACACCAAAACGCTGTTCAAGATCTAATGTCCAATCTTTGATGATCCCAGAAACCTGCCCATCATCATCGATGAATGAGTAAGGATAATGGTTGGCCAAGACAACAAAAGTTACCGTTGGTTGGTTTCCCAACCACTGATTTAACTCAGTATCTGTTACCTCAGCAGCATTCGTAGATCGCATTAGCAGCGACCACACCACAAGTGTAATGACCAGAAAAACAACCAAACGATTTAGCGACAACATCAAGCCATCACTCATCTCTAAATTTCTCTTTAATTGCTAGAATCTCAGGTAACTTCAGAAAAAACACATCAACGATAGTTGGATCAAAATGTTTGCCTTTCTGTTCTTCAAACAAGTTCAGCGCCTCATCAATACTCCAAGCTTTTTTATAAGGGCGCTCTGCGGTCAGGGCATCAAACACATCAGCAACAGCCGCAATTCTTCCAACCAATGGGATACCTTCACCAGCTATCTGGTTTGGATAACCACTGCCATCCCATTTTTCGTGATGATATTGCGCCACCTGAATAGCCATACGCATCAGTTTGGAATCACTCTGCCTACCAAGTATATCAACACCATATTCGACATGCTTTTGCATAATTGTCCACTCGTCGGCGTCCAATTTACCCGGCTTGAGTAATACGCTATCAGGAATACCGATCTTGCCAATATCATGCATTGGTGCTGCATCACGCAACGTCTCGGCATCTTCGTCAGTCATTCCCAAGGCTTTAGCTAGCACTTCACAGTAGTGACTCATACGCTTAACGTGCATGCCTGTTTCATTGTCTTTAAATTCAGCAGCTCTACCCAGTATGTTCAGTGTTTCTAGCTTACCGAGATTGATCTCTTGAGTTTTCTCTTTTACCTGACTAAACAACGCGCGTTGTTGGTCATAAAGTGCGATATGCGTTTTCACACGCTGGAGTGCAATTGCAGGGGTTATCGGCTTGGTTAGGTAATCGACAGCCCCCAAGGAGAGCCCTTTTACTTCGGCTTCTGGACCAATTGTGGCGGTCACGAAAATGATAGGAATGTGAGCCGTATTCGGCTGAGCTTTAAGTTGGCGGCACACCTCGTAACCATCGATGTCAGGCATCATGATATCAAGGAGGATAAGGTCTGGCTGCGGCACCATCTTCGCAATTTTGATACCAATTGTGCCGTTAATCGCTACTTTCACTTGATAAGTATCTTTGAGTATTGCCGTTAACACATCCAAGTTACTTGGGGTGTCATCCACGACTAACACTATAGGTTTCCGACTCATTGATACCTCGTATACAAATCAAACAGTTATAACCCTAGTGTAGAACGGTTTCCAGAGGTTAAGTAGAAAAAAAAACAATTGATTTTCAAAAATGAAGAGTAGATCTGTGAGTGACTTCAAACTGGCGTTATTAGAAGTACGACCAGTCAATATTACGTCAGTTAAGTTATTATTATACAAGGGGAATTACCTTTGCATTGCAACATTTCACTAACAACACAGATACTATCCGAAAACAAAAAGAGCTCCTCATATGGGAGCTCTTTTCGTTCAACGGCTAGAAAGCAAAACAACCGAGTTATTCAGTAATCTAACGACCAGAATAATACATACAGATTCGAACACCATCGAACTCACGAATCTCAAATGGGATCTCGTAGATAGACTCCATCACTGATTTTTCAACCACTTCCGAAACCTTACCCGACTTAACCACTTTGCCTTTCTTCATCGCAACAATGTTATCTGAGTAACAAGAAGCGAAGTTGATGTCATGAATCACGATAACGACCGCTTTATTGAACTCATGCGCTAAACGACGCAACGTCTGCATAATTTCGACCGAGTGTTTAATATCAAGATTGTTCAGAGGCTCATCTAAGAACACATAATCCGTATCTTGCGCCACAACCATCGCGATAAACGCCATTTGACGCTGACCGCCACTCAACTCATCAAGGTATTTGTTTTGGATGTCAGTAATGCCAAGGTGTTCTAGTGCTGTATCGACGATCTTATGATCTTCGTCTTTCAAGCGACCTTGAGAGTGTGGGAAACGACCAAAACAGACCAATTCACGAATCGTAAATCGCATGTTGATGTTATTTGATTGTCTTAACACGGCAAGGTGCTTCGCTAGCTCTTTGGTATCCCACTCAGCCAGTAACTTATCGCCAATGACCACTTCACCCGCGTCGCTGTCTGTTAAGCGGCTCGCCATTGAAAGCAGTGTACTTTTACCCGCACCATTTGGGCCAATGATAGAAGTCACTTCGCCTTTCGGGAACATAGCACTGGCATCATCAACCACGAGTGACTTGCCATACTTCTTACTTAAACCTGTTAATTTAATCACTACTTACTACCTTTACTGAATTCTGGTGCGTAACAACAAGAACATAAAATACAAACCGCCGACCAAGTTAATAATCACACTCACAGTGGTTTCAAACGCCATCACTTTTTCGATAAACCATTGGCCAGAAACCAATAGCACGATCGCTAGTAAGCTGCTTGCGATGATAAGCACACGATGCTGATAAGATCGGAATATCTGGCGAGCTAAGCTTACGGTGATCAAGCCAAAGAACAGCACAGGGCCAACCAGAGCCGTAGACACCGCGACCATCACTGACACAATCACCAAGGTAATCTGAGTCAATCGCTTGGTGTTCACACCCAGGCTTGTCGCGTTATCAACACCAAGCCAAAGTACATCAAGCTTAGGCGCCAACAACCAAAGGCCAAGCAAGCTCAAACCCAAAGGAATAAGGCTGAGGTAAACCAACTCGCCTTTCACGTTATTGAAACTTGCGAACATCACATTCTGCAGCACCGCAAATTCATTGGGGTCAATCAACATCGCCAAGAAGTTAGACAAACTCGAGAATACGCTGCCACATACGATGCCTATCAACAGCAGTGTGAATACGTTGTTTCGCTTGCTCTTAAAGTAGAAATGGAACAGAGCAAACGAGAACAAGATCATCACAGTCACAGACATCGAAAAGTTTGCGATCGAGTCAATCACCCAGAAGCTAGCACTGCCAAACACAAACAGAAGTACCGTTTGTACCAGCATATACAAGCTGTCAAAGCCCAAGATGGAGGGGGTTAGAATTCGGTTATTAGTAATGGTTTGGAAAACCAATGACGACGCCGAGATCGCTACCGCCGCCAACACAATCGACAGCAATTTTGGTAGGCGCAGAGACAAGAAGAACTCGTAGTTATCCCACGTCAGCCCCTGCCCGATGAATAGCGCTGTCATACCCAAAGACGCGATAGCCAGAATCGCAATTTTTACTGAATCACGCATTCGACTTGTCTCTCATGATTAGGTAAATAAAAATCATGCCACCAAAGATGCTGATTACCATCGAGATTGGAATCTCATAAGGGAAGATGACGATTCGAGCTAGCAGGTCACAAGCCAACACTAAGATCACCCCCCAGTAGGCAGTCCAAGGCAGAATCTTCTTCATGTTATCGCCCATTATCAGCGACACGATATTCGGCACGATAAGGCCAAGGAATGGGATAACACCAACGATCATCACCACAGAGGAGGCACTGATAGCCACTAACGCAACACCAATGAAGACGATCTTCTGATAATTCAAACCGATGTTTTTCGCGAAGCTCTCACCGATGCTCGCCGCACTGAACTGGCTCGCGAAATAGTAAGCCAATACACAAGCAGGCACCGCGAGATAAAGGATTTCATAGCTGCCCTGCAACACGCTCGCAAAGTTCGCCATAGTCCATGCCGACATGGTTTGTACTAAGTCGTACTTATAAGCAATAAAGGTTGTTAGAGACGAAACAACGTTGCCATACATAATGCCAATCAAAGGCACCAATACCGCGTTCTTAAACTTGAGGTGTTGTAGGAAGCGAACCAATAGCATGGTGCCAAACACTGCAAACGCGAAGATAAAGCCTAAGTAGCTCCATTGCGCAGCATTGCCTAGCACTAGAATGCCGACAATGTAACCCAACATCGCACAGTCAATGGTGCCCATCGTCGAAGGCGCGGCAAACTTGTTCTGTACGATTTGCTGCATGATCAAGCCAGAAACACTCAATCCTGCTCCGGCAAGCACGATCGCGAGTAGTCGAGGAATCCGACTAACAATATAAATAGAATTGGCGTGTTGGTTGCCATTGAAGAAGTCACTAAAACTGATTTCAGCGACTCCAATCATCAATGACGCAACGCATAACACAACAAGAAATACAGCAGCTGCAATGGGTTTCAACATAGGAATAATACTAAAGATAGGTCTCGGGTAGCCCGTATAAAAAAGTGAAAAAGGGCTTATAAGAACACTCTTATAAGCCCGAAAATCTGATGGTTAGTAACTATTGAATCGTACGTTCAATGTCACTAAGCATTCTATGAATCGCTGTCACACCGCCACCAGCCAAATACCAAGCACTTGAATCAAGGTAAACGATATTGCCGTGCTGCGCTGCAGGTGTTGCCGCAACCAGTGGGTTATCAAACAGTTGTTGTGCGCGTCCTTCTGATTTACCAATCGCTTTTTCGCGGTCAAGCACGTAAAGCACTTCAGGTTTTGCATCAGCTATGTATTCAAAAGAGATTAGGTTGCCGTGTGTTCCTTTAATCGGAGCCACGGTTGCACTCTTTGATTCCACGAAACCAAAGTCATCAAAGATGATAGAGAAACGGCTGCCTTTGTTGAACATCGCAATGTTGTTGCCGTTGTTCATTAGCATCATTGCTGAAGTTTCGTCAGACGCTACTTTGTCGTTTACCGCTGTGATAGAAGCTTGAGTCTCTTTAATGATCGCTTCGACTTCAGCTTGCTTACCAAAGATGTCGCCTAGCACACGCCAGTTTTGCTGAGCATCAGCCCAGTACTTGTCGCCTTCAATAGAAAACATGACAGTAGGAGCAATTTGTGCCAGTTTGTCGTAAACCTTAAGCATGCGGTTTTCCGCGATGATGATGTCAGGCTTCAACATGTAGATAGCTTCAAAATCAGGTTCGCTTAAAGAGCCTGTATTTGCCGTCGTATCTTTGTACGAAGCTAGGTAATCAGGCAGCAAGCTATGAGGCGCGCCAACTGGCTGTACACCAATTTTATCGAGCACGTCTAAGCTACCGTGGCCTAGAACCACCACTCGCTGTGGTACTTCAGTAAACTGCGCTGTGCCTTTCACATGCTCAATGGTGACGGTTTCCGCATGCGCGGTCATCATGAATGATGATGCTAGAACGATGGCAAGCCCGCTCAATAACTGGCGAACTGAATTGATTGTTTTCTTCATGTTTCTTCCTTTGCCATTGATACAAACCACCACTCATGACAATGAAAGTCACATTACTCATAGACGAGCATGGGGCGTACACAACTGCTAAATAACGATAATTTAAAGTCTGTCATTGGATTGACAACAAACTTGTAACGCAAGTGAGAACTATTATCAATTATATTTGCACTAAATTGGCGATACAACAACTTTATTATTCAGAAACGTAAAAGTGAGTATTCATATTTTGCGTAGTCAGGAGAGGTATTAGGAATCAGAAATATCAAAAAGACGCGAAGAGGAAAATACTCATCAACCTGAAGAAAAAAACAGATGGGGAAAGCACCCAAAAACCCTGTAATTACAACGCTGAACCCCAAAATCATGGATTGTAATTTACAATGTAAAGATCATATACAACAGAGACTTAATCATCACCAAATTAGCTGATCAATTAAACCCACTAATGACAACGAATACGAACAGCTGAAAAGCCAAGACTCAGTCAGATATCATGGTCAAATCCCTGACCTTCGCTCATTTAACCTTCAGTAACCGATGGTAAATCACCCAAAAATATTTTTGAATTTAATTGAAATAGGGTTGTAATTTTGAAAACTAGGCGTATAGTTCGCCACCTGGCTCTAATCTATAGAGCTGTTAATGCTAAAGTAAGTCCAAGTTCCACATAGACAGTTCTCGATTCCCTCGTTACACCATCTCTGCGTCAGCTTTCACCCAGATAGTCATTCAATAGCTTTTAAATTCGATCCTACTACCGATCTATCGTCATTTGCTCTTTTGTCAGCGAAGTCAGAATAGATCGAGCACTTAAATACAAATGTAATAAACACAAGGCACAGTTATGTCACGCAGAACAACACGACAAACCCATTGGTACCAACTATCACGCGAAAAAACAGTCAATAAACTAAAAGGTAATAAATGCTCAAGATTAAAATAGATTTACACAAAGAAGAGATTTCATGGGTCACCGAGATTCGACAGCTCAATAGCGATATACTCCACCGCCACATATTGCCCAAGCTACAACATCACAGCTATCTCATCGACTTTGAATTTAATGAACGAGAAAGCATCGGAACTATCGTTTCAGGCAACGGAAACACCCTAGGACATTTCACACTCCTATAGCATTTCCCAAAGGCTACAAAAGAAACACCATCTAGTCCCAAAGATGTAAAAGATGTCACCCTCAATTCGCTCTAGCAGAACAAAATAGAGTAGAAGTAAAACAGATCTGAAACCTAGCCTTTTTGCATTTCACACGCGGCTAACGCTAGCTAGGTTATCGTACTTCTATTGAAACCAACTTATATCAAACTCTGAATCACCATTGAGTCATTATCAGTGCATTCATGGACTAATAAGTTAACGGCATCGACCTTAACTTCTGATCAAGAGTATATAAGTGTTCTGCAGCTTGCATGTGTTGAGGGTAATCACTGAACTTCTCACGATTCTCCTCATTCATCTTACATGTCTCATCCACCAGCATTAACTTCCAATACAGCTTCGTTGTATGCAACATCGCCAGTAACGGTTTGAACACCTCTTTCTCATAAGCTTGAATCAACTCTTCAATCAACTCGTCACGTTCGTCTTCGCTTGCGATTGAACCCTCGGTTGCCGACAACACTTTTTGATACTTCAGGTTTTGTTGCAGCTTATCCATGACCGTTTGGTTTTCTTCCGCTAAGTCAACAAGCTTCGACTTAATGATGTTTACCCAATTCGCTTGGCTCAGTACTGTGTCATCAACGCTGGTAAAATCTTCTCGTATTTGTCGTTCAACATCTTTTTGAGCTTTCTTTAAAACCGCACGCACCTTTTGGAAAGGCAGCTGATACTCCTTACTTAGCTCGATAATCAGTTTATGAAAACCACCATTTGGAAGGTGTAAGTTTTCTTTAAACGTCGCCATTGCAGCTTCTTGCTGTTCGGTAAGGTGAGTCATTCTGTTTCCTATTCTTTATCACTTATGGTGCTGAGCCCGCGATCATACCATTATTACCCTCGTTTTTTCGGTAACTTGATCAGTTACACCTCGCTATGCCGTTAAATTCTCTCAGCCCTTTCTCTTTTGGCTAGTTATTAACCCACTTGGCATAAAATGGTAAATCTCTATCGGCGAAAGTTCGTACATTACGCGCTCAGGGGATATCGCCAGACAGGAGTCGTTACTTACATATGAAAGACAAGCGCGAGAAATGAGAAAACAGATGACCTATTCAGAATACAAAGAATCCGATTTGCATAAGTGCGTGAGCATTGGTTCAGAAGCAATGGTATCCATTGCCAAGTTTGCCTTTAAAGCCACTACCCTTTTATTTCGATTTTTCCGCTGGCTTGTCGTATCGGCTTATACCTACGTGATGAAGTAATTCTATATGGGAGTCGTTGTTTTCATTACGACTTATCTAAATACCCCAAAGCGCGCCCTATTAGGTCGCGCTTTTTTTGTGCCCAGTTTTATACCTAGCTTGATGCCAAAAGTCCGAGTGCATTTTATATCGTCAGTGGCGCTAAATGGTAAAACTGACCATCGAATAAAAACCATACTACACCTGTTCCAACGAAACAGACTTCTAACTTATACAGGTACTAAAATGAAAAAGATTGCACTTAAAATTGTAGGACTAACGGTTTTGGCTTCTGCGCTAACTGGTTGTATCGGCAGCAACGCCGTAACAGGGAAAGTGATGAAATTTAACGTTGAAGTTGTCGATAACCGCTATGCCCGTGCAGGTGTAAACTTCTTATTAGCGCCTGTATACGGTATTACTACCGCAGCAGACTATGTGGTATTCAACTCACTTGAATTCTGGACAGGTAAAAACCCTATCAGCGGTTCACCACACGTATTTGATACAAAAACAGACACGCACTTCAAAGTGAACGATGAGCTGGACCCAAGCCTGAAAGAAGCCCCTGTCGGCCCAATTTCTAACAATCGCACCATTGAAACGGGTGAGATGATTAAGATCGACGAAAACACGATTCAAATGGACATCGTCTATACATCTGGTGAAACAGCGACTCTAACGGGCATCAAAGACGGTCAAAACGTTACCTATTACATGGATGGTCAGCTTGTATCGCAAACAACTATCGCTGAATTAGAGAAGATTCAAGGCACTGAAGCTTAAGGTTCATCGCCCACACAGAGTTCAAACTTAAAGAGACTTTTGAGCTCATAAAATAGAACAAGCCCGGCGATTGCCGGGCTTGTTTGTATGTGCTCTATTATTTGTAAATGCTCTATTGGGACTGAGACTGTGCAAGTCGAATGCTCACCAAACTCGCCACCATGATAGCTAAGTAAAAGCTGCCGATAATGGATTCCATAAACACAAAGAATTGAGCAATAGGCAGAGCTGGTGATATGTCGCCGTAACCAACCGTAGTCAAGGTGATAAAGCTAAAGTACATCGCATTAAACAAGTTCGTCAGCCAGACTTGCTCTTCTAACCCGTTAAAGGCATTAGGAAAGATCTCTAAAATTAACAAGTAGATGGTCGACCAAGCAAACCCTAGCAACAAGTAAATACAGATGGAGCCGATGATGTGATTGGGTGTCACCGTTTTGGCTTTCATCACCTGCTTCAACGCCGAGTAAATGTGTGAAAACAAGAACACAGCCAACGCCGATAGCGTCACTATCGACAGGTTATAGCCTTCCAAAAATGAAAACACGCCAGACACGAGCGCCGTAATCAATAACAGCCCATACCAAGAGCGATACAAGGCTCGCTCTTTATGAATACCGGCAATTGAACTCGCCAACGTAATAATGATAAGAAATAGGATTGTTTTCTGGCCTTGCGGATAAAACTGCTGCATCACCGCGCAACCAAGAAACAACACCAACAGTGCATAGAATAAGAAGTAGAAGTTGTCGTCTTTAGAGACTGGCTTCATCTATTTTCCCTCGACCTCTGCAGGTTTTTTCTCAGTTTCTTGTTGGTTTTTCTCTTCAAGTCCAAGCCACGCCATCATCAGCTCATAGCTTAAACTCAGTATCACAGCACCGACAAACAGACCGACGATGCCTGACATCGCCATTCCGCCCAGTGCACCCAATAGAATTACCAACATTGGAATGTGAGAGCCACGGCTCAGCAATACTGGCTTTAAGATAGCGTCACTGCCGCTCACCAAAATACACCACACTAAGAACAAGCTCGCCGCCAGTGTCGATTCAACGCTGAACATGTAGATGATCGCCGGTAATAGAGCGAGAATCGGTGGAAGTTGGATTATCGCAATGAGCAGCACAGCTAGCGCCCAAAACGCAGCTGCTGGAACGCCTGCAATCACCAAACCGATTGCCGACATCATGGATTGAATCACAGCCACACCAATCACACCTTGCACAACGCTTCGCACGGTCGATTTAGAGAGCTCTACCAACTCTTCACCTTTACCGCCCGTTAAACGCGCCACTAAGTGAGTCACGCCGGTTTTGCATTTATCGGCATTACTCATGAATGCACCCGCAATGATGGTAGAGATGATGAACTGAATAAAGCCGCCACCTAACGAGCCAAGAACAGAAGCCGCTTTCGTCGCAAACTGTTTAAGTTCATCCGCATACTTTATGAAAGTGCCTTCAATATTGTTGGAGGCGGCAACCAAGGTTGAATAAACCTTCTCACCTATGAATGGAATATCTTGTAAGGACTCTTTCGGTTTAGGCAATGACAATGTGCCATCTTGAAGCCCTGTCATCAGGTCAGTCGCGCTGGTGTAGATACCAGAAGAAAGCGCCGCCAAAGGAATAAATAGAAGAATCACACCAATAAAGCTCAGCAATGCACTGGCTTTACCTTTCGACATCCCGGTTTTATTTGAAATTGCGACCGCCACTGGATACAACGCAGTCGCAATGATCGCACCCCATATCACCAGAAGAATGAATGGGCGCAAAATCGAAAAACACCAATACACGAGCATGGCAATCGCTGCGATCTTGATGGCAGCGTCTATCGCCTGTTTTGAAAAATCATCGGTTAACTTCATGAGACGTCCTTGTTAGACAAAATTAAGACTGATTTTGTAGAAACTTCCAATTCCGTGTTTCTAGGAATAGAGAAGCCAAAATCATATATATGCCAATTAACACTAATTGGAATATGCGTATAAGAGTGTTGCTATCGATGTCACCGGAGCTCATCAACGTGCTACCAACCAGTACGAGCAACGTACTAAATGCAGTGGCGAAAATAGGTGCTTTTTCGGGAACCGTGTAGATCTTGGTAGCCATAAGAATGGCAATAAGTCCTATAAACAAAGAATAGAAGACAATGTTGGGTACTATAGAAAGAATTGAAAAAGCAGCAATCGCCAGCAATCCCCCGATACCGTTACTTATCACCAAAAAAGCGCTCAACTTTATCGACTTCTCTGACGTAATCATCAACGATAACAACGCAATGAACATCATTGTCAGTAAAGCTTCAGATATTTGAAAAATAAAGAAAAAGCACACCACTGGATAGGAGATAATCATCGCCCTAAAGGCCGCATACCAACGCTGTTTCTTTTCGAGTGGCGCAGCAGCGAAGCCTGAGAACGCCGATTTTGGCTCAGGGAAAAATACATGCACTAACGCAAAAAGCATGACTGAAACCACACCAGAGGTCGCTAAGCCAGAGGCCAGCATTACTGACACGCCGGGGTTATCAATCGCCATGAATGGCAACATCAAAACCGCAATCAACAGTATGGTGGCAAACAGGTTCCATTTTGGGTCGACAAACAAGTAGTAACCCCACAGCATCATTAACCCCACTAAAATCAGCAATGGGATTGGATAATGGGTAATTCCTCGCGACAGTAATAAACCTAACCCCATTGTCACCACAACGGCCAAGAGCAATTCGTAGACCGTTTCTTTATGGAGATTTGGTTTATCAATTAAGAACTTAGCTGTGAACACTGGCGCCACAAACGCAAGCGGCCAGTTTATCCACGCCGCCAAGAAAACAGCCAACGTGACCCCGACCGTAAATCGCAGGATCCGTTGCTGTGTTTGTTGGTCAGGAATCGGCTTATCGGACATAAGACAATACGCTAATCAGACGAATCCATACTTTGCCTATCGCGTTGAACACAAAGTTGTCACCGCTATAAACAATCACATCCGCTTGGCCACCCACTCGGAGCATGCCTGTCACTTCTTCATTATCAAATTCAATGGTGATAGGAAGCATCTGTGTTTGGCGCAACCAACCCGTTTGTTGGCTAGCTTGAGCAAGCTTACCTGCTTGGTCATTTTGCCCCCAATCAACACCCCAATCGATACTACTTACGCGCCCTTTAACCACTTTGCCCGGTGCGAAATCTAACGCCACTTCAACTTCATCACCGACCGTTACATTACCTAGGCTGTTCTCTCGATAATAAGCTTCAATCCAAATATCTTCGGTTGAAACAAAGGTCATGATTGCTTGCCCTGCCGATGCATAAAACCCTTCAGACAGGCTAAAGTTAGAAACACCACCTTGTGTCGGCGCGGTAATCACGGTGCGCTCTAGGTTCAATTGAGCTTGTTCAAGTGCCAGCAACGCCGCTTTCACTTGGCTATTTTCTTGGCCTTCTTTGCCCATTTGTTGCTTCGCACCTTCAAGATCAGCCTCTGCATTCACAACCGCTGCTCGAGAGGTCGCTAATGATGCTCGCGCTTTATCTGCATCTGATTTAGAAACCACACCTTTGTCTGCCATCTCTAAAACACGCTTGGCTTGCAGTTTGGTGTTTTGTCTTTCAACAATCGCTGAAGTGAGTTTCGCTTGAGCTGAAGCAATGCTCGCGGTTTGAGCACCGACATTTTGGCCTGCAATCTCTAAATTTTGCTCGGCTTGTTGTACTGCAATTTTGTAATCAGACTCATCTAAAATGGCTAACTTGTCGCCTTGATTAACCAGTTGGTTAGGTTGAACCAGTATATCGAGTACTTTACCCGACACCTCTGGCTTGATTGGAACGATATAACCTTTTACACGAGCATTATCAGTAATAGGGATGATTCGGTCTGAAATGACACTGAAGATCAACATGAATGCAACAAACAACAATAGGTAGTTTGTGACCTTTCTTACTTTGTCTTTTCCATTTTCTTGCTGGCCAACTTCTTCATTGGCTTCTTGCTTATTCCCTTTGACTTCTGACATGGGACTCCCTTCTAGATAACTAACATCAACAAAATTAATACTTTAAAAATAAACCCAGCGATGGAAAACTCAAGTAAATAGGGTTAGATTTAGTAAACAAAACGTTGCAAATGATATGCACGTCTAATAATGCAACAATATATACAGGATTGTATTCCAATGACCTCTAGTCACTACCAAGTCCCGGTAATTCAAACGAACTACGCTAAAATTCTGGTTCAGGTTTTTTCTGACTATGGTCTTGATTTACATCTGTTGCTGAAAGATTCCGGTTTACCACCCGACCTTATCGAATCAGAAAGTGATTTTGTGCCATCAGAATCCATTAAGCGTTTGATTTATCTTACATCGGCACAACTCGGCGTATCTCGGTTCACCGATATTCTTGGACTCGCATTTCGACGTCGAATCATCCCAAATGTCTTGCATCAATTTACCGAATTCGAAACCATTGGTGATGCACTAAAACAGATCAATTCAATCTTTGCCTACGACTCCCCAGGCAGCAAAGTCGAGTTTATTCAAGAACACGGTCAGAGCTGGTTTTGTCGAACCGCCCCCGAAGACAATTCCCCTATGTTTCAATGGGGCGAAGCTTTTGCGATTACATATATCATTGAATTAATAACCATTTTATCCCAATCGCCATGGTTACCTAATAAAGTGCGTCTGCAAGGACATGACATCGATGTAGTCAAAACACTGGTGCCAAGTAGCTGTCAACTGTTTGTTGAACAATCGTCGACAGCTGTACTTATTCCTGAAGAAATATTACAACTCCCAATTCGCCTAACCTCTAAAGAACTCAGTGCTAAACCGACACTGATTGAGTGGCATACCAGCTTTACCGATAGCGTTTACGAGCTTCTAAAGCCGTACATGAAAGAACAAGATCTCTCTCTCGAAGAAGCCGCTGAGCTACTCAACTTTTCGGTGCGAACGTTCCAACGCAAACTCAAGAACGAAAACACCACTTATCGAAAAATCAAAGAGAACCTGATGTTTTCTGTGGCTTGCGAACTGATGGAAGAAGGCCATACGCTGACCTACATTTCTAGCCAACTCGGTTACACCAACATCTCGCATTTTTCTCGTGCGTTTAAGCGTGTGTCTGGTCTTACGCCGAAGATTTACCAACGCTCAATCTCGGCTTAGATATCGCTCGATTGATTAACCAAGCGCGGCCTGCATCTAACCAAGGGCAATTGGAGTAGCACAGCCCGAGCTAGAGCTACACACTCGATTTCGCCCATTACCTTTAGCACGATAAAGCGCCTTATCCGCACTGCGATAGGTCGCTTCGGCTTGCGCCTGTATTTCAGACACACCACTGCTCACAGTCAGGTTCAGTGTTGTTCCTTTGGAAATCACTTCTTTCAATCGATACATCGCCTCAAACGCTTCTGCCAAATTAGTTTCGGGCATCAAGATAGCGAACTCCTCGCCGCCGACTCGCGCGACGATGTCAGTGTCTCGGCTGTTGTTTCTCAACAGTTCTGCGACCTCTTTCAACGCTGAATCACCTTGGTCATGACCATGATTATCATTGATGGCCTTGAAATGATCTAAATCGATCAACGCCAAACAGGAATGTGTATAACCATAGCGCTCCGCTAAGTTTGAATAATGGTTAAGATCTTTATCAAAACGGCGACGGTTCCAGCACCCTGTGAGAGAATCTGTGTCCACCAACATTCTTAATCGACGTTCTAATACTTTGCGTCGACTAATATCCGTAAAGGTCACCACATATTTATTATTGTGCGACAGTATTTCAACTAACTTTTCGACAACCACATTCACAGTAAAATGTTCACCAAGTCGACTGACTCCACTCAACTCACCCTTCCATCTCTGGTTTTCCTTGAGTGAGCGAGTAATGGTAGATATTAAACTGCTGTTATTCATAAAACAGAGATCAGAAATCGGGCGAGACTCGACTTGATTAAAGGCATAACCTGAAACCCGAGAGAACTGTTGATTCACTTGTATGACCCTCAATTGACTATCGAGGACAATAAAACCAGCGACGCCATCAATGATCGCTTCCGACAAGCTATTCTTGCTTTGAGCCATTTCATGTCGATATAGGCGTGCAGTAATGAGGGTGCTGAGAAAAAACAACGCGCACACAGAAAAAGCCATGACTGCCGAAGAAGCCATACTCAATAACCACAAGCTAACTGCCATATTAAGGGCAAGTGTAGACACCACGTATAGCGGCATTTTTCGGTCAAAACTTAACTTATTCATAGTCTGCTCTAGTGATGGGCGAATGACTATGATGGCTAAGTTTCCACTAAGATATTTACCATTTTGCGACACATACAAATTCAAATCACATATCGAACATTAAGCGCATAGGCTTATGCTAACTATTGAGCAGAAGAAACGAGTTGTTTAATAGAAAGAGCTAGTTATTAATCAGGAACAACTAATTATTGAGTAAGAACAACAAGCTACCGCCACTGAGTGAGCTGCCATAATTGAAGTTAATTCCAATCCCGAAGTTGTCAAAAAAGTAAGAATCGTAAGGCACATCAAATACTAATCCGGCCCCGAATTCATAGTAATAGTGCGTATCTAAAGGAGCAGTCAAGTCACCCGCGACATCGATTCTTGTTAAGTTATAGTGGATTTGAGGGTTATTAAGCGACCAAGCATCGAGCGCTACATTTTGCCTAAACTCTAGTTCATTAATGAATCGCATCCCTTCTGGGTTACCGATATCGCCATCGTTCGCTTCGCCCCAGCCTGTTCCATAAAAGTAACGAACTCTTGAAGACACATTCCAACTGCCCCACTCCTTTGGTTGCAAGTATTGAAGTTTGACTGAAGGTTCTGCAACAAGTGCCCATGCTGATGTATTCAACGCGTAGCCGTCTAGCTGAGATTGAAATGCTTGAGAGTAGCTGTTGTTGTATTCGTATTTATTGCGGTAATAGAGCAAGTGAGTGCCTAAGCCATAGGCGATAGACCAATGTTGGTTTAAATGGTTTTGCCCTCCGAAAAAGCCATACAGGCCCAATACCGAGTCTTCATTTGGGTTAACACGACGGTCAGGAGTCACATCTGATGAGATCTCAATATCCTGTTCAGAAAGCGCATAAGACCCTCGCACAGACCAAATAAGGTCAAAGTCAGGGTCATCCGTTTTAATCACGGAAGAGTAAGGGATGGAGCCCACACTCACTTGGCTTCGAGTATCGATGGTTTTATCTGAGCCAAAACCACTGTCGTTTAAATTGATAAACGAATTAGGATCAAAATCCACAAAGCCAATTGAAATGGCATCGCTGTCAGTCAGCGCAATTGACACAGAAAATATCTTCTCTAAGCGGTTCTGAATCAATTCATTGGATGCATAGGCCGAGGAAGAACTGAGGCCCATTAAGAGCAGAATAATAGAACGGGGATAGTGCGATAGGGGTGAAAGCATTAAGTTGACTCCATTCAAACTTATGCTTCAAGTGTAATTGGTAACTTAACTAATTCAATCAGAGAGTTAACGGTGTGGTTGATACTGCTCTCAGTTCCAACTGCAAGAGCGTTGCTAAATCGATGGCTCCCCAAAGTTCTTCTACGTCTTGGATTCTAAAATGAATAATCATATGCGCCTCTGTCTAAATTGGAGTCTTATCTTGGATCATTCTTAAAACCCTTACTTACCATAATGCGCCAAACTGACTTTAAGACTTGTTTCGCATATAAAACAATAAGCGTTTGAAAATTATAGGATTAACTCCTAAGTTTTTTATAACCCTTTACTCAGGAAGAAGTAGATGAGCAATATAGAAAAAGTATATGGATTTAATACGCCCCAACGACTCTTTGTCGGATACACGCTTGCGGTACTCGTCGATTTAACCGTTCTTAATTTTTTTGATGAATACTGGGACTTCGTCAATATCGAGTCTTTCACTATCTCATTTGCAGCTGCGATTCTGCTCCAGCTATTGCTCAAATTGTCTATCGGTTTAGAACATAAGCTGGCTGATTACTTCAAATCTAAACCGGGGACTGCGCCTAAGATTTATCGCGGTTTATCCAGTTACGTGATTCTAGTGGGCTCTAAGTTTGTGATGCTGGAAGCCATCAATATCTTGTTTGGAGACAAGGTAGATTTCACAGGCCCTTGGAATGGTGTCGTAGCGTTCTTCGCTGTGGTATTCACGATCTTGGTCGCAGAGATTATTGTTTCAAAGATCTACTTCGCACTCGATGACACGCCCAAAGCCGAAAAAGCATAGCCGCTTTTGATACAGACCTAAGACAAAAAAAGTGAGCCGAACAGGCTCACTTTTTACATCTATTCTTTACGTTTCAGCGATTAACAAACAGAGAAGTTAGATAAAGACTCTCGCTCTAACACCAAACACCCAAGCGCTACTTTCATTGGAGAACGCAGGATCTTTAATGTATTGAATATCAGGTGTGACTTGGATGAAATCGTTGAATTGCATGTTGTAGTAAATTTCAGCCGTCCATTGCTCTGTATTACCACTTATTGCTTTCGCATCAGCTGCAAAAGAATCACCATTCACTTCTGCCCAATTAAGTGCCACGCCTAAATTGTTGGTTGGTTTTCCTAATCCAAAGTAACCCATACCAACAGAAATCGATTTATCGTAAAGGGCAACGTCCCCTTCAGAGAAACCACCACGTACAAACGGCATCACTTGATCAGTCATGAACTGACTCCATGAAAAGTTAACGCCCGAGCCACCTTCCGCAGCAAGGCTATTACTGTGGCGAGTATCGTCACCAAAGTCCCAGAACGTCACATGGAAGTTATCGGTATAAATCAGTTCTTGTGAAGCCGTCCAACCTAACTCCAAGGTTGTAAAGTAAGACGCATCACTACCAAAAGCGCTATCAAAGCCATCAAAAATATCATCTGACTGACCATTTGCATCAGCGATACCACCGACCACATAAAAGTTTTCGCCTAGCATATGACCGGCAGAAAGGGCCAATACACCGTCATCCGGTAAGCCCATCGCACCTGAGCCTGTCGAGAATGCCAAGTTAGTAAAGCCAGACCACGGGCTTGCTAGAGCGTAAACATCCGCATAGTTCGTTACATCCTGCCAACCGACAACAATAGTCCCTTTGCCATCATTGATTTTTTGCTTCCAGTTTAAGTCCGTAACACGAAACCCTTGGTCACTGTATGCAGGGCCAATTGCACCAACATAGCCAAGCGGGCCGAATGAATAGTCTTTTGGCGCAGTATCACCATAGGCATGCCTATGTTCCACCTTCCAAACCAGGCTACCTGAGTTCTGTGTGTCCTTACCTAATAGATGCCATGAACCGTATAATCGTGCCACACCCGACGATGCATCAACGCTATCGCCGCCAACCCCATCCCCAGAGGTCAGCCCCAAAGCAAAGTAATCTGCACCAAATGTAAAACCATCTTCAGCTAATGACTCCCTCCAAGATTTCTTTTGTGCTTTCTGCTCTGCAATTGTATTTTCAACAGAATCTGGGCCTTCAAAGTTAGCGCCGTAAACAACGCCGCTCATTGGGTTAGCCGCCATCACAATAGCCATACTTATTTTAGAGAATCTTGAGTTCATCATGTCACCAGTGCTTTTTAAGTTAGTTTTATTTTATTCATTACTCACATTGAAAATTGTCATTTGATGACAACCATTAATTTTCTTTTTCATAATAGTCTTCGATCATCGAAGCTTTCATTTCATAACCCATGGTGAGGTTACTTTTGCCATCTACGAGGAAGACCTCTTCAGTCACTTTGTTCGAGCTAAAGTCACCTTCTACCCACACTGGGTACTGAACGTTCTGTACCTGAAAGCCTTCAGGGAAAGACACGCGCACAATCTGGTTTGCAGGTGGTGGCGGCATGTGGATACACGCACCCGCCACTGGCACTAAAAGAAACTCTGTTGCAGTCATTCCCTCTGAGAACTCTAGTGGAACGATGAAACCGGGAACTCGTACTTTCTTGCCATCAAACTCTGTCGTGATAGCTTCGGCGTTTGCTTTCATGGTTTGCATGTATTCGTCACGCAGTGCGATCACTTCGTCTGCGTCTACACCCTGCTCTTTTAGCGTTTGTTTAAATAATAAAACCTGTTGTTGAGCTTGCTCTTCCTCTGATGCACTCATTGCTATCACACCTTGTAATAGACGCATTTGTTGATCGGTGAGATCCGGCATTTCTACTTTCATTTCGTGAGACTCTGAGTTCAGATCTTGCCACTCAAGATTCATCGCTGTTTCAGCAAAAGTAGGTAAAGCAACGGCCGTAAGTGATGCCACCGACAGGATAAGAGAAAGCATTTTTTGCATAAGGAACACCTTGAAGAGAGGTGACCTACCCAGATAGGTCACCCATTAAAGCTTAATTTCTAACTGAGTTGTCGAACTGAACTACAGCGTGTTTTTGTAGACTTTGCCGTCTTTCATGATGACTTTAATGGTGTCGATTTCGGGGCTGCGCGGCTCTGCATCAAACCATTTTTCGTTTGCCCCAATTACTGACAAGTCTTCAAGTGGGTTGCCTTCAACAATAATGATATCGGCGTATGCGCCCGCTTCAATCACGCCTAACTTACCCTCTGGGTATGGGTCCATCACGCCAGATAACTTAACGATCTCACCATTTACCGATGTCATCCCTTTCAAAGTGAAGAAGTTGCCTAACTCTTTACCCGCAAGGAAGATCGTATGGTCAGTTTGTTTGATACAAGAAACCACGTCACCAACACAGTCTGTGTGGAAACCCCATTTCGGTTGGTACTTGTTGACGTTCGAGATGTAGTCTTTGAATGCTTTGGTTGCCGACTCCGCTTTACGCTTAGAGGCAGGGTTCGAGTTGATCGCTTCGATCTGCGTCAGGTAAGGTGAAAACGCGGTCATGTTAGTTGTGATGTAAGCGTCTTTATCTTCCATTTTGTCAGCGATATCGCCATCGAACATGAAACCGTGTTCGATCGTTTTAACACCCGCATCCAAGTTACGCATGATCGCTTTTTTGCTGTAAGCGTGAGACATCACGTAAGAGCCATACGCATCAGCAATTTCCACGGCAGCTTCAATTTCTTCCGCAGACATCGCATTCAGCTGCCAAGGGTCAAATGTTGAAGCCACACCACCCGAAGACATGATCTTAATTTGCGTATTGCCTTGCTTGAAGTTTTGACGAGCAGCGGCTTTGATTTCTGTAATACCATCGGCATTAAAGCTCACGCTATTTCGAGCCATACTGGTTGATGAACCAAAGAAGTGTTGGTTAGCCGTGGTTAGGTTACTGAAATCGGCATGCGAACCCGTCGGGCCAATAAATGCGCCTGATGTGTAGAGTCGAGGGCCCGGCAACATGCCAGAATCGATTGTTTTACGTAAGCCAGTATTCAAGCCACCAGCATCACGCCACGTGGTGAAACCTGATTGAAACGCAGCGTTCGCGTTCACTGTTGCTCGAGCAGCCAGTTCTTCAATCGTACGGTTGTTTTCGTGGTCACTTAGATTACCGCCATTCAGCAACAAGTGACCATGGCCTTCGATTAAACCCGGCATTAACGTTTTGCCTTCGCCGTCGATCACTACAGCGTCACCAGCCTCTATCGGGCTCGCAGAGATTTGTTTGATAAGATTGTCTTCGACTAATACATGATGGTCTTCGTACAATTTGTTTTCAGTACCATTGAACACATCGACGTTAGTAAATAGCGTTGATGCTGCATTTGCAGAAAGAGCAAATGAACACGAAAGAGCAACAACAGAGAGCTTTAAGCCTGCATTTTTCATTTTTACACCTTGATTCCGTTTGTTAGTGGCATCCACTTCCCATAACGATTCCGTAACTACTAATGAGTGTCATGAGGTTTCAAAGATGTTTTTATTGGTCGCGAAACTCGCTAAAAAAAACAACTCATCCACATTCAATAACTTAGTAGTGATATTGCCAGTATTCAAGGTTGATAAATGGCCATTTGGTGACAATAAATAATTCTGCGTGCAGGCTCCTGTTTTTACTTACTGGTTTTAGCTGTGCTCTTTTCGGTACTGTCTTGGCGTCATGTTCATCTGTCGTTTGAACGCTCGGGTAAAGTGGGAAGAATCGGAATAGCCCATTTTCGCACCTACTTGCGTGATCGATAGTTCTGACTGCTTAAGCAATTCTAAAACCTGCTCAAGAACCATCTCTTCAATCAAGGTTTTGTAGACCACCCCTTCACTTTCCAATCGACGCTGGATCGTTCTGACATGAATATTCAGAATCTCAGAAGCTAAGCTAATTGGCAGTTTACCCATCGTGAGATAAGGTTTAATAACAAGCTTAAAAGCGCTCAAGAATGAGCTAGGTAAAGGCTTAGTGAGATCTGGTACTTGAGCAATTTTGGGTAAAACAATCGGTGCAAGCATGATATCTTCAGGGATCTCAAAGGCAGTGACCGGCCTATGCGTATAAAACTGAGCACTGCCCATTTGTGGTAGAGATTGAAAGCATTCGAGATCGCCATTCTGAATGCCAACCTCAGACGGCTTCCAACGCCCTTGCGTTAATACTAAAAGTAGCTCGTTGATGAAAATGACAGAGAACAGCTCAGCGAACTTAAACCAAGGCGCGTTAGTAAACGGCTTCTCGCGAACCAACCACCACTTGCCTCCTGATTGCTTGGTATAGACATTCGCACCATTGGATACGAGCTTCAGCTGCTCACCAAATTGGTCTAGCGCGCTTTTCAATGAATCCTGCTGACTTAGCTTAGCCACAAACCTTGGTACATAGGTTTGCTTGCAAAAACTCCACATAAACAGCGAAAACTCTTCTCTCGACGCAGATTCCCCCATAATCTTGACCACGTTCTTAACCGTTGTCTCAGGGAGATAATCGTAATGGTCATTACTGGTGAGAATATCATTAGGGATTTGGGCACTGCGTAGTAAGGTGTAGATTTCACCATCAATATGTTTGAACAGTTCCGCGAACAGCTCGACTTCCTTCTTATCTACCACTGTCATTATCTGAGAGGTATCTGGCATCCTTTCCTCTTAATCTGTTCTTTCAAGCACTCAAATTATCACCTTATTTAAGATAGCAGAACAAACGATGGGTTACCTAGGCCTACTAACCGAATATCTCCGTCAAAATAACGAATAAACAAACGGTTAGTGGCCAAGCTCGTGTTTACTGACTTGGTAGATTACTGAACGGCTAGCTCCCCTCTGCGTACCCAGAATGCTCGAACATGGTCATAAATCAGATTAAACACAAACGCGTAAATGGTAATAAAAATGGTCACGCCGATGTCCATCAAAAATGCTTGCCATAACCCCACGTTAAGTAAGTATGCCATCACAGGGATTGTCGCGATCAACAAGCCAGCCTCAAATAGCACGACATGAAAAACACGTAATTTGAGCGAACGCTTTGATTTTTCACCCGTGAAATAACGATCAAAAATACGGTTAAAACAGTAGTTCCAAATCATCGCGATAGTCGCAACAACTATCATGGTTCCTGATAAGGCATTCACATCGTGATCAGTAAATATCGCTAAACCTATAATTGACAGTGTGACGGCCAATACTTCAAACAACACCGAGTGGAAAACTCTCTCTAACGTACTCATACATTCCTATAGCAATTTATAATATGGTGGACTTACCGAAATTATGTCACCGAAAACAATAAGAGAAAGTTAGCAGCCATCACGTTTAGTGATAGCTTAAGTATAAGTACCCCATTTTGTATTGAGCGAGAGATAACATGTACAGTTTTGAGCAACTAAAAGTCTTCGTCACGGTGTGTGAAAGTGGCTCTTTCTCTGCCGCCGCTCGCAAACTGAAACGCGCTCAGTCTGGAGTCAGCCAGTCGATCGCCAACCTAGAAATTGCCATCGACCAAGAGCTATTTAACCGAGAGAAAAACATCCCCGTTTTGACCAACACAGGTAAAGCGTTATTACCTGTCGCTAAGTCCATTCTTGACCAGCAAAAGTACTTCGACCAAAAAGTAGAATCGCTCACACAAGAAGATGAGCACGAACTGATCATTGCGGTTGATGAAAGCATCATAGATAAGAATTTCATTAAGATAATCAGCTCACTGGCCGATCAGTTCCCAATCACGCACTTCGATATCATCACCACTTCTACCTTCGATGTTGAAGATCTAGTGAGACGTGGCAAAGCGCAGATTGGCATCATCTATGCGGATGGTGAACTTAAAGTGGATATGGACTTCTTCTTACTGGGCCAAGCGCGTTTCCTAACTGTTAGCTCTGCCACTCACGAACTGAGTCGCATGTCCGTAGTACAAGACTCGGACCTCAAGCGTTATCGCCAATGTGTGCATCGCAGCTCAAAGCAGCGCGAATTGTGGTTCACCTACGGTATTAGCTCGATGCTTTGGTATGCCAACAACCACAAGACCATTGTTGATCTCGTTGAACAGAACGTAGGTTGGGCAAATGTGCCCGAAATGATGGTGATGGAAGGCATTCAAAAAGGTGATATTGTGGCGTTACCTGTCTCGCACGAGCATGGTGGTTGGATTACTCCAGTGGGTTGTTTGGTGTCTCGCAGCCACATCAATGGCCCAGTGCTCACTAGCCTTATTGAAAAGCTTAAGGGGCACTCACTGCAATACAATCAATGGCAAGCCAACTAAACTCCCCCAATTCTTGAGTTCAGCCTATTTCAGCAACGGAATCCTAAGTCAATGACGGTGGTGCTTTCTCCACCGCTACCTCATTTCTGCTTATCTTGCCGATAAATATCTTTGTCGTGTGGATAAAACACCCTAGTTGATGTCCAAAAGTGACCTAACTACACTGCGATCCCAACCGGGTGTGTCTTTTCAAACGAATGTAGACAGACCCAAATCGTTCTTTAACACCACTGACCCAACTTCAAATCTCCCAGATAAGCGCTCAGCCTTGCCGTTGCTTATATCGGTTTCAAATAGATCACTTTTTGAATATTAATTCGCACCCAGTTTATGAGCGCTCTTTGAGTGCTTTTTTATATCTAAATGAACCTTTTGGAAAATTTGTCGTGAACGTTTTAAGAAATATTTGCCCTGAGAAAATGGGTAAAGAGCGTAACAAACGAGAGTATGATTTACGCGTACTTAATTGTGTCAGTGAAAGCGAATATGAATCGCGTATGGCGGTTTGGAATAGCCTAACTTTGGCTGCGACTCCGTCTGTTTCAGAAACAAAAGGCTTCATCGATGAGGCTTTCAACAAACTTCAGCAAGACTTGAAAGAAGCCAGCCGTGAGTTATCGATTAACTACACAGACTTCATCGCAATGGCGCATGAAGAGCTCAACTATATTAAGGTGTTTGTTGCTGATAAGACCGCACAATACGGCTGGTATGCCGCGATCGTTATTATGATCATCGGTACTGTTGCTTTATGCGCTCAGTAAACCAAACTGTGTAT
This sequence comes from Vibrio sp. 10N.222.51.C5, assembly GCF_041474575.1. NCBI lineage: Bacteria > Pseudomonadati > Pseudomonadota > Gammaproteobacteria > Vibrionales > Vibrionaceae > Vibrio > Vibrio sp. 10N.222.51.C5. The sequence continues at coordinate 2,998 of NZ_JBFRUJ010000063.1, read as the reverse complement.
TAAATAAATTGTCTTAAAAGCTCAAGCGATAGGCCAATTTAGCCTTTCTATTAGCCTGTTCTTTAACTAGAAAACAAATGGTTAACCTCATTTGTTTTCTAGTCTATAACCCCTTCACTCTCCCATCAGAGACAACAGATCCCGCGTCGCTTGTTTTGGGCTTTCAGCGTGACATATCGCTGACACCAAGGCCAATCCATGAATACCTGTCTGAACCAACTGCGGAATGTTCGACTCGTTGATTCCACCGATACCCACAATTGGCAACTTCGTTGTTTCCAAAGCCATTTGAATGCCTTCATAACCCCAGTGTTTCTTTAGATTCGTCTTGGTCGGTGTGTCAAAAAGCGCACTGAGCCCAATGTAATCAATCGGTAAACTATCGGCTTCTTGTAGCTGTTGTTCAGTTTCAATCGATAACCCGAGAATCTTATCCGGACCAATCAACTGACGTGCTAACTCTGCAGGCATATCCGATTGACCCAGATGCAAACCATCGGCGTCGACAGCCAATGCAACGTCCACTCGGTCATTGATGATCAGCGGAACACCGGAGCCAGCCAGAATCGACTTAACCGCTTGTGCTCGTTCAATGAAGGCTCTTACGTCCCCATGTTTTTCTCTTACTTGAACCATAGTAACGCCACCCGCGACCGCTTGTTCAACCACGAACTTAAGCGTTTCTAAATCTTGTTGGTCATCCGTTACTAAGTAGAGCTTATAAGGGTTCATTTCGTACCTTTGGAGTCGATGTCTAAAATTGGCGTTGCACCATTTTACCGACAAATCACATCATGTGCATGGAAGTTAATACTAAATTAGCTCAATGACACACGCACCATCAGATACGCAACTCGTTGAAAGTGTGCCGAAAAATCTGAATTTTTTAACTAAAGCGTTACTTATTACACAAAGAATTCACTTCAAGCATGCCCAGAACGCTGTTTTATGAAATACTCCACCGTGAAGGAATCAGGTAAATATAGGGATAGTTATGCGCCACCTTTCTATAGCGCTCAAGATCAAGCTGGGTTATGCCATCTGCTTGCTCTTTTTCGTCATTTCAGGCTTTGTGAGTTACAAAGGTATTCAAACCTTGTCGAACGGCTTTAGCCAGTACAGTGAACTCAGCCACAAGGCGACATTGTCAGGCAACATTCAAGTGCACTTTCTTCAGATGCGTTTAGCTTCTGAACGTTACTTAGAGTCATTGGATGATCAATACGAAGCGAATTATCAATCGAGCAAACTTGCGATTGATGAACTGCTGAACAACTTAATCCAAACCACCACCAATACTGATAGCTTGTCGAGCCTGAAATTAGTGCAAGACAGCGTCGCAGCGTTTGATGCGGCTTATGGTTCAATGAAACAGAGCCAACTGCTCATTGACCAGTTAGTGAACGTGGAGATGGTCACACGAGAAACCAACGCACTGAAAGCTGCTCAGAGCTTGTTGTATGAGTCATACAATAACAACGATCCAAACGCGAGCTTGTACGCAGGCATGTTGATGGAGAACTTCCTCGCCGCCAAGATCACTGTGCTGAGTTACTCAAACAACAACGACCTCAAAACCTATGAAGCTGGTAAAGACATTTTTGAATATGCTCTGCCAGGTATCGAAGGCGATATTGAATCTCTTAAATCATCTCCTTATCAAAGTGAACTGATTGAAGATTTCTCTAACCAACGTGAAGCCTATGCGAAAGGCTTTGAGCAAGTTCATCAACAGATGATTGAGAACACTCAAAGAACCGCGACCCTCGCCTCTATTGGCGACAGCTTAGCGATTTCGGTAGCTGATGCTCAGAGCATTCTAGAACAACAGAAACAAGCATTAACACCAGAACTGCAAGCCAGCGAAAAGCGCTCGATTCAAATCATCATATTGCTGACGGGTGTGGCTTTAGTTATTGGCATGACGAGCGCCGTGTTGGTGACTCGCTCTATTACTAAAGGCATCGCACAAGTTAAACAGATCACCAACGAGCTTTCTCAGGGCAACCTGAATGTGGAAGTGAACATTGAGAGCAAAAATGAGATTGGCGAACTGCTGACTAATATGGAGATCACCATTGAGTCTCTGCGCGATATTGTTGGCCAAGTGAACCGTTCTAGCGTGCGTATTGGTGAGATGTCGGAGTCACTCAATCAAGTGACAAATAACAGCTCGACCAACGCAACACAATTGAACAGTGAAATGATCAATATCTCTTCTGCCGTTGATCAATTAGCTTCCAGCACATCAGAAATTGCGGCAAGTGCTAACCACGCGTCTCAAGTTGCCAACCAAGCCACCGAGAATGTGGCGATGGGACTGAAAGAAGTAGATAAGACACTGCATGAAATTGGTAGCGCCGATGAAAGCATGCAGGTAAGCAGCCAAAAAGTGACCGACCTACATAAAGAGTCGATGAACATTGGTGCCATTCTTGAAGTAATCAAAGGCGTTTCTGAGCAGACCAACCTGTTGGCATTGAATGCGGCTATTGAAGCTGCGCGCGCAGGTGAACAAGGTCGCGGATTTGCAGTAGTAGCCGATGAAGTAAGAACGCTCGCTAAACGTACCCAAGACTCTGCTAGCCAGATTGATGAGCTCATCACCTCATTACAACGTGGCGCTAAAGATGCGTTAGAGTCTATCAAAGAGAGCCACAGCACGGTTTCAGACGCTTCAACGCAGGCGCAGCAAGCTTCTCAGAACTTACATGTGATTAATCAACACATCCAAGATCTGAACCAAGCCAACAGCCAAATCGCGGTGTCGGTTGATGAGCAGGATCGTCTTACCAAATCACTGGGTGAAAACGCGCAAGGTGCAAACACTATTGCTCAAAGCAACCAAGAGTCGGTAAGCAGCATTTCAGGTGCAGCGAGCGACTTAACCGAGGTTGCTCATCACCTAGAGAGCCAAGTTAACCGATTTAGAACCTAGCCAGCCAGTCTATACACAGCTGACACAGTTCCAAACCAGTAATAAAAAGGTTCATCGCGG